>VGPQ01000205.1 GCA_016882555.1 Cyanobacteria bacterium M_surface_7_m2_040 | reverse complement strand
AAGGCCTCTATGAAGCGTTGATGTTTGAAGAGGCAGATCGCATACTCGATCGCACCCAGATTGAGGTCAAGAATTTTGCGGAGAGATTTCGGATTTTTAACGGCTCAGAGGAGATCATGGCCGTCCTGAATGCAAGAATCAAACAGATTCAAGCGTTGCGCAACTTAAGAAGCTACGACTACCAAATTGCCCAATGGCAAGCTGAACAACGTTACAACCGAATACAGAAAGAAAAAGCAGCCGCTGAAGAACGACGGCGTAAGCAGGAGTACATGCTGGCTGTCGAATACAGGAAAGCTGCCCAGGCCAATGCACTCAAATGGTGGGCGATCTGGATGGCAACCCGTCCAGCGATGATCAACACCACTGTGAATAACGTCATTATCAATCGCTGATCCCAATGCTCAGCTCAATTGACACTCTGTCGATTGACGCGGGCACAATGGTTCCATGACCGTCACCCCCTCCAGCCTCACCACCCAGCTCGGAGCCCAGGGCATTGCTCAGCAGCCCTGGTGGGTCGAGCAGTGGATGGAGCTGATCAACGGCTACCGCTTCAAGAAGCGCCTGGAGCGGGCCTGGGACTATGCCCGCTCGGGCAACGTGCTCTCGATCCGTTTCGAGGGGCGCCGCGTGCACGCCCGCGTGCAGGGCACCGACCCCGACCCCTACAAGGTGAAGCTCTGGCTGGATGTGCTGGGCGACGAAGACTGGGGCTACGTGCTGGAAGCCCTGAGCCAGAAGGCGCGTTGGTCGGCGCAACTGCTGGCCGGAGTGATGCCACAAGACATCGAGCGGGCCTTTGCCGCCAGCGGCAAACGGCTGTTTCCGTTCAAGTTGCAGGAGGTGCGCAGCGAGTGCAGCTGCCCCGACAAGGCCAACCCCTGCAAGCACGTGAGCGCCGTCTTCTACCTGATGGGGGATCGCTTCAGCGAAGATCCATTCGTGCTGTTTCAGCTGCGCGGCCGCACCCGCAGCCAGCTGCTGAGCGATCTGGCCAAACGGCGCCGCAAGCTGCTGGCCAGGGCCGCAGCGAGCCAGGCTGCAGCCGACGGACCACCGCAAGCGGACGCCGCGGGCAGCCTGAGCGCAGCCCATCCAGCCATTGCCGATCCGGGCCGCTGGTGGCGGTACGACGCAGCCCTCGATCCGAATCTGGTGGTGATCACCCCTGCTCTCGAAGGCGACACGGGCCTCGATGCCGCCGGCCCCTTGCCCCTGGCCGAAGAACCCCGCTTCCCAGGAGCCAACCGCCTGTTTCTCGAACAGCTCAAAGACCAGGCCCAGCAACTGGCCACCGCCGCCATGGCCACCGCCATGGACAACGGCACAAGCGACGCAGACTCTCAACCATGAGGCCAATCCCTATCCAGGAGGGGCTCATCAGTCAGATCACACCCGTTTGTTGACACCGACTGCGATCAACGAATCGGCGTGGCTGACGCCCGAGACCATCGGCCTGGTCGGGCGCATCGCCGCCAGCCACGAGCGTGCCTTTGGGCGGCCGCTGCTGGCCTGCGGCGTGGCTGCTGACCTGGCCCCTGAGCCGCGCCTGCTGGCGCAGGAGCTGTTTGCCGCCGAAATCGTGGTGCTGGCCCACGACGGCGCGCCCCTGGATCAGGGCGAAGGCCCACGGCTCACCTACGCCAACCGGTCCGCCCTACGGCTGTGGCGGCGCAGCTGGGCCGCCATGGTGGGTCTGCCTTCGAGCCGCACGGCAGAACCAGCCGAACGGGCCGCCAGGCAGCAAGCCCTGTCGGCCGCCCAGCAACTGGAGGCCATCAGGGACTACAGCGGCATCCGCATCGACAGCCAGGGGCGCCGCTTTGCGATCACCGGTGCTCGCATCTGGACGCTGGTCGATGCCCACGACCAACCATGCGGCCAGGCCGCCGCCTTTGGCGACTGGCACTGGCTCTGAGCTGGGTCAACGGCATCAGCGAACTTTTTCCTTGCAAATCGGGCATGACAGTCCAGAATTGCAAGAACATCACCCCCGAGCATGGACGCCAGGCTGATCCAACGGCATGGCCTGCTCACGCTGGAAGCCCAGCTGAACCTGTTTCCGGCCGTGGCCCTGCTGGGCCCCCGCCAGGTGGGCAAAACGACCCTGGCGCTGCAGCTGGCTGCGCAACGGCCCAGTCAGTATCTGGATCTGGAATCCCCTGCGGATCTGGCCAAGCTCAGCGACCCCGGTCTCTATCTGGGCAGTCAGCCAGGCAAACTCCTCATCCTCGATGAGGTGCAACGCCAGCTCGAGCTGTTTGGCAGCCTGCGGGGCCTGATCGATGCGGACCGGCGCCGGGGCCAAAACCAGGGCCGCTTTCTGCTGCTCGGTTCCGCCTCCGTGGAACTGATCCGGCAATCCAGCGAAAGCCTCGCCGGCCGGCTGGCCTTTGTGGAATTGGGGGGCCTCACCGTGCCTGAGGTCGGTGAAAGCCTGGGCGGGCAACTGTGGATCCGAGGCGGCTTCCCCGACAGCTTTCTGGCCTCGAGCGATCAGGCCAGCAGCCTGTGGCGCCAAGCGTTCCTGCGCACCTATCTGGAGCGCGACATTCCCCAGCTGGGTCCGCGAATCCCAGCGGAAACCCTGCGGCGCTTCTGGACGATGCTGGCCCACAACCAGGGCTGCCTGTTCAATGCCGCCGCCCTGGGCCGCAGCCTGGGGGTGAGCGGCAAAACGGTGGCGCGCTACCTCGATCTGCTGGTGGACCTGCTGCTGGTGCGGCGCCTGCAGCCCCTGCACACCAACGCCGGCAAACGGCTGGTGAAAGCACCCAAGGTGTTCATCCGCGACAGCGGCCTGGTGCACACCCTGCTGGGTCTTGATGACCGCGAAGCCGTCTTAGGCCACCCCGTCGCCGGAGGCAGCTGGGAGGGATTTGTGCTGGAGACCCTGCTGAGCTGCGCGCCCGAGCGCACCCAGGCCTGGTTCTACCGAACCGCGGCCGGCGCCGAGATGGATCTGGTGCTCGACCTGCCGGGCGGCTCGCGCTGGGCCATCGAGATCAAACGCAGCAGCGCCCCAAGGCTGAGCAAAGGGTTCCACCAGGCAAGGGCCGACCTCGGTCCCGAGCGCTGTTTCGTGGTGTTTGCAGGCCACGAGCGCTATCCCCTGGCCGGCGGGGTCGACGCCATCGGCGTCGCCGAGCTGGCCGATTTACTGCGGAAACCCTGAGCAGCCTCAACCCTGCCGGTCAGGCTCCTGCCAGGGATTGACCACTCCGACCGGCAAATCGGCCACATCCTTGAGGTTGCGGGTGACCAGCACCAGGTCGTGCTCCAGCGCCTGGGCCACCAGCAGGCTGGCGATCGCCGGCAGCGGCCGCCCCGACCTGGCCAGCAAGCACCCCCAGCGGTGCGCGACGGCCGCGTCGATGCCGACGATCCGGCCCGCAAAAAAGGCCGGCAACTCATCCTGCAGCCACTGCAACAGCGTGTCGCGTCGCGATCCAGCCGGCAAACGCTCCACTCCGCGGCGGATCTCGCCCAGGGTCAGCACACTCAAAAACAGATGCTGAGCAGGACGCTCGGCAAACCACTGCACCACCTGGGGCTCTGGCTGGCGCCGACGCAGCTCGGAGATCACGTTGGCGTCGATCAGGTAGCGCACACTCAAGTCAGATCCACATCCCTGACCAGATCTGGGCAGCGCTCCAGCTCCAGCCCATCAGCGCCAACCAGCGGCGACTGGCGGATGAACGCCACCAGCGACTCGCCGGCATGCTGCTGGCGCTGATACGACTCAGCC
>VGPQ01000204.1 GCA_016882555.1 Cyanobacteria bacterium M_surface_7_m2_040 | reverse complement strand
ATCGGCACTGGCAAACAGACCGCTGGCCGCCCCCAACTGCTCACGCGGCACCAGCTGGGGGATCAGACTCGAAAAACAGAGCAGCAGAGTGGCCTCGGCCGCCGCGGCCACAGCAATGCAACCCAGCACCAAAGGTGGACTAGCGCCCCAGCGGAGCAGCTGCCAAGCCAACAACAGCGTGCAGAAACACCCCACCGCATTGGCGATCAGCATCACGCGCCGGCGCGGCCAGCGAGCCAGGTGGCGACCCAGCAGGGGCAGCACCAGCAGCTTGGCCAGCTGCACGGCGATGGCCACGGCAGCAAAGGTGGCGAGTTGGTTGTGCTGCTGATAAAGCCACAGCCCCAGGGCATAGAGACTGACCTGGGTGCCCAGGTTGGACACCAGTTGTGCCGCCCACAGCAGCACAAACGCACGCGGCAATGAAGCGATCAACCCTGGGGCAACGCACCGCGTGCATTGAACACCAGGCGCATCGTCTTGAGCAGGATCAGCAGATCCAACCAAAACGAGCAATGACGCAGATAAAACAGATCAAAACTCAACTTGTTGCGCGCATCATCAACAGAAGCGCCATAGGGATAATTCACCTGAGCCCAACCACTGAGACCAGGGCGAATCCAATAGCGAAGCCTGTAATAAGGAATCTCGGCTTCAAGCTGATGATCAAATTCAGGCCGCTCCGGACGCGGCCCTATGAGGCTCATTTGGCCCAACAACACAGCAACCAATTGGGGCAATTCGTCGATCCGAGTCAAACGCAATAGACGACCCAAGGGCGTAATGCGCGGATCGCGTTTCTGCACCCACTGGGCACCACGCCCCTCAGCATCAATGCGCATGGTACGAAGCTTCCAGATGCGGAAAGGCTCCCCACCAAGACCTGTTCGACATTGGCTATAAAAAACAGGCCCCCTGTCCTGCAGCCAAATCAACAGCCCTGCAAGCAGCACAAACGGAGAGGTCAAAACCAACAACAACGCACTGACTACAGCATCGCCAAGTCGCTTCAAGCGCACCTGAAAGCCTTGATTGGCGAGAACGAATTGACCATGGAATAAATCATCTTCACTGATCAGCGATGGCGGCAATCGCTGCAAAAACGTCTCACACCACGCACTAGAGCTAAGCACAGGCAAGCCGCCAGCCATCGCCTCAAGCAACGCCTGCTTGTGCTCGGCGGTCAAACGACTGACATCATCAATGACCACGCCGTCACAAGCTTCAAACACATCGATTGAGTTGCCAGCAGGAGCATCAAGCGCGAGGGCAACCTGGGTGGGACGCAAACGGCTGTTGAGCTGCAACTGTTCCACCAGCGCAGCAGAGCCAAGCACCAACCAACGCAAGGTTTTTTGACCTCTTGCCACCAACAGCCGCGTAAACAGCACCTGGGCTCCATAGCTGGCGAGTGCTATCCAAAGCAGCAATGGCAACAGGAAGCTGCGCGTATCTAGCTGGCCCAAAGCCTTCTGAACAAACCAGTTGTATCCCAGATACAAAAGGCCCGTGAGCACGGTGACAATCCCCGTGCCCCCAAGGGCCGCCAAGGGTGCAAAAGGCGCTGCAGAGGGCGGCGGGGTATAACGACCAACCACATAACTTAGCACCACCCAAAGTTCCAACAGCCAGGTCATCGGCAGCTGAAACCCCGGCAGCACGCCAAAACGCCACCAATGGGTGATCACAAACAACACGGTGATGATCACCGCATCAAGCAAACCGGCCAGAAACAGGCGGCGGCGGTTGACCAGCCAGGGCAGAGAAACAGCCAACGGCTAACGATCAGCACAAGAGTGGCCGACCAAGCCTATGGTTCGCCGCCCACCACGGCCATCACCGCTGCAGGATCTGCAAGTGCGACCAGCCGCTCCTCGCCAGCCGGGGAGCCCTCAGCGCTCTGATGCAACCGCTTCAGCCGCACCTGCCCTGCGGCCGCCTCGTCGTCACCGATCAGTGCGGCCCAGGCGGCACCGCTGCGTTCAGCCCGCTTCAACTGCTTGCCGAAGGCGCTTCCGCTGCAATCGCGCTCAACGGCCAACCCCAGCCGCCGCAGGGCGACCACCAGGGCCAAAGCGGCCGGCTCGGCCGCCGCTCCGCGGCTCACCACATACAGATCGGGAGCGGCCGCTGGCAGCGTCCAGTCACCGGCCGCCAGGCGCTGCTCCAGCAGCAGCACCAACCGCTCCATGCCCAGGGCCCAGCCGATGGCGGGCGTGGGAGCCCCGCCCAGCTGCTGCACCAGGCCGTCGTAACGGCCACCGCCACACACCGTGGCCTGGGCCCCCAGCTGGCTGCTGGTGATCTCAAAGGCGGTATGGCTGTAGTAGTCGAGCCCGCGCACAAGCCGCGGGTTGAGCACAAACGGAATCCCCAGGGCGGTGAGCGCCGCCTGCACCGCCTCAAAGCGCTCGCGGCTCTCCGGCGCCAGGGCTGCGCCCAGGGTGGGAGCACCGGCCAGCAGCGCCTGGGTGTCTGGGTTCTTGGAATCCAGCACCCGCAGCGGGTTGGCGTGGATGCGGGCCTGCGAGTCGGGATCGAGGTGATCCCGGTGGGCCTCCAGCCAGGCCACGAGCTGCTCGCGGTAGGCGGTGCGGTCGTCGGGGCTGCCCAGGCTGTTGAGCTCGAGCGCCAGGCCGCCCACCCCCAGCGCCGCCAGCAGATCCCAGGCCAGGGCGATCACCTCGGCGTCGCTGGCGGCATCGGCCACACCCAGCCACTCGACGCCGATCTGGTGAAACTGGCGCTGCCGCCCCGCCTGGGGCCGCTCGTAGCGAAACATGGGCCCGCAGTACCAGAGCCGCTGGGCGCCCTGACTCAGCAACCCATGCTCGATCGCCGCCCGCACCACAGACGCTGTGCCCTCGGGCCTCAGCGTGCAGCTGCGCTCACCACGATCGAGGAAGGTGTACATCTCCTTGCCCACCACATCGGTGGCCTCACCGATGCCACGGGCAAACAGCTCGGTGTGCTCGAGCAGCGGTGTACGGATCTCGGCCACACCGGCGCGGCGAAAGTGCTCACGCGCTGTCGCCTCAATGTGCTGCCACAGGGGGGTCTGCGCCGGCAGCAGATCAACTAGTCCTCGCAGGCTCTGGAGCTTGCTCACCCGTTAACCCTCACCCACGCGCCACACCTTTAACCCAGCGGCCCGCGCCGCAGCCGCGTCGCAGATCGCCCGCGCATCAAACAGCCAGGCCGGCTGCCGCATCACCGCCGCCAGTTCTGACCAGTTGAGCGCGGCAAACTGCTGCCACTCGGTGAGCACCAGCACCGCATCGGCGCCCGCCGCCGCCTCAAGCGGACTGGCTGCCGTTTGCCACACACCCTCTCCGCTTGCTCCAGTCACCAAACCACCCTGCTGCGGCGCCTGCGCCAGATCGAGCGCGATCTGCTCAGCAGGCACCTTGGGATCAAAGATCGCCAGCTGGGCGCCCTCCTCCAGCAAGTTGCCGCAGATCCGGATCGCCGGCGTCTCGCGCGTGTCGTTGGTGTCGGCCTTGAAGGCAAACCCCAGCACGGCGATGCGTTTTCCTGTAACGGTGCCAAACAGCTGCCGCACCAGCAGCGCGCTGATGCGGTGCTGCTGCCAGGCATTGAGGTTCACCACCGCCTCCCAGTAGTTGGCCACCTCGGCCAGACCGTAGTGGCGGCAGAGGTACACCAGATTGAGAATGTCTTTCTGGAAGCAGCTGCCGCCGAAGCCCGGCCCGGCTTTCAAAAACTTGCTGCCGATGCGGCTATCGGCGCCGATCGCCCGCGCCACC
>VGPQ01000203.1 GCA_016882555.1 Cyanobacteria bacterium M_surface_7_m2_040 | reverse complement strand
GGAACCGCCCTGGAGCCAGCAGCGGCTGCGGCGCCTGCTGTTTGGCGAGCCGCTCGAGCCCCTGCACGGGCAGTGCTGGCAGCCG
Source organism: Cyanobacteria bacterium M_surface_7_m2_040 (assembly GCA_016882555.1). Taxonomy (GTDB): domain Bacteria; phylum Cyanobacteriota; class Cyanobacteriia; order PCC-6307; family Cyanobiaceae; genus RGUW01. The sequence goes on along the minus strand of VGPQ01000203.1, from coordinate 3,684 downwards.
GGAGTGGCCGAGGGCCCCTTGCTGGTGGCCAATCTCACGGTGGCCACCCACCTGCTGGGCACGCCCCACTGCCCGCCCCTGGCTGGCGCCATCCTGGTGCTCGAAGACGTGGGCGAGGCGCCCTACCGGCTCGATCGGCTGCTGACCCACTGGCGCCTCTGCGGCGCGCTGCAGCAGCTGGCGGGGATCGGTTTTGGGCGTTTTGACGGCTGTGACGATCCCGATGCCGGTGGCTTCAGCAGCCTCGAGGTGCTGCGCGAGCGCAGCGCCGATCTGGCTGTGCCGGTGCTGGCGGGGTTGCCGCTGGGCCACGGTGACGCGGGCAACGCGGCCCTGCCCCTGGGCCGCTGGGCCCGGCTCGATGCCACCGCCGGCTGCCTCAGCGTCAGCTAGAGGATGCGGGCGCTGAGCACCGCTTCGGCCACGGTGAGGTCAAACGGCGTGGTCAGTTTGATGTTGGAGGCGGGCGCCTCCAGCACCTGCACCGCCAGGCCCAGCCGTTCATAGAGGGCCGCGTCGTCGGTCACCTGCCAGCCCTGGAGGCTGGCGGTGGCATGGGCTTCACGCAGCTGGGCCACCGCAAAGCCCTGGGGGGTCTGGGCGGCCCAAAGGCCGCTGCGCTCGGGCGTGGCGGTGATGGTGCCGCTGCCATCCACCTGTTTGATCGTGTCGGTCACAGGGGTAGCGGCGATCACCGCCTGGCCGGCCTGCACCGCGGCGGCGCAACGGGTCAGCAGCTCGGGTTCGATCAGGCAACGGGCGCCGTCGTGGATCAGCACGCCGGTGGCCTCGGCGGGCAGGGCGGCCAGGCCCCGGCTCACCGACTCCTGCCGGGTGTCGCCACCCACGATCCAATGCACGGGCTTGTGGGGGGTGGCGGCGGCCACGAGGTGGGCGATGGGGTGCTCGTCGACCGGTTGGCCGACGATGCCCACCCAGCTGATGGCCTCGCAGGCCAGGGCGGCATCGAGGGTCCAGGCCAGCACGGGGCGGCCCGCCACGGGCAGCAGCAGCTTGTTGCCGCTGGCGCCCATGCGACGGCCCAATCCGGCGGCAGCGATCAGCAGATGCACAGACGACAGGACAACAGGGATGTGCTCCATACAATCAGGCCACGTGCCGGATCCCTGCCCATGCGCGCCCTGTTTCTGAGTCCGGGCGATGCCGTGCGCCAGCTCCAGGCCCTGCCGGCGGTGGCGGCGGTGGCCGAGCAGCTGAAGGCCCAGGTGCAGGTGGCCTGCGCTCCTGCTGCCGCCGCCTGCTGGGGGTTGCTGCCGGCGGTCGAAAAGGTCATTCCTTTCGACTTTGCCGCCGCCACCCTGGCCGATTGGGCCAACCTGCTCGGTTCGGTGCGTGAGCCCGATTTTCAGCTCTGCATCAACCTGGCCGAGGGGCGCCAGGTGGACCTGATGCTGTCGATGAGTCACATCCCCACCCGGGTGGCCCGCGGCGGGTTTTCAGCCACCGACACGGTCACTCCGCCCGCCGCTGGTTGGCCGGCCCAGGCGCTTGAGGCCTACCTCAAGCCGATCGGGGTGAGCCTGTCGGCGGCCGAGTTTCGCCTCGCCCTGCCGCGCAGCGAGCTCGACAAGGCCGCGGCCACCCTGCCCGCCGGAGAGGGGCCGCTGCTGCTGCTGGCCCCCCGCGGTGATCGGGATGACTGGCCTGCCCAGTGCTGGCGGCAGCTGCCCGGCACCATTGCCAGCCGCCTGCCGAACCTGCGCCATCAGCTGCTGCCAGCTGCGGCTGCCTCGGCGGTGCGTCGGCGTGCGGCCCAGCTGGCGGCGGCTGATGTGGTGCTGGCCAGCGAGCCGCTGGTGATCGAACTGGCCCTGCTGCTCGGCATCCCCCTGGTGGCCTTGGGCCGCCGTGAAGACACCCTGCCCCAGCGCCAGGGGGTCAAGGGGTTGGCAGAGCCGTCGGCGTTGGCCACCCTGGATCCAGCCCAGGTGCTCTCGGCCCTGGGGTTCGCCTGACACCTGAGCGCCATGGCCCTGCCGCTGCTGGGCTGGCTGCGGCGCCGTCGCCGTCGGCCTCCAGCCACCCGATCCCGTTACCCCTGGCTGCGGCCGCTGCTGGCACTGGTGCTGGTGGTCAACCTCTCGGCCCTCGGCTATCGCCTCAGCGAAGGCTGGGACTGGGGCGATTGCTACTGGATGGTGGCGATCACGATCCCCACCATCGGCTATGGCGAGGTCGAGCCGCTGAGCCAAGCCGGCCGTCTGGTCACCGTGTTTTCGGTGGTGGGCGGTCTGGTGGTGGTGCAACAGACGGTGCAGAGCCTGCTGGGTCTGTCGGAATCGGGCTATTTCGCGCGGCGTCGCCAGCGCCGTTTTCTCAACTGGGTGCACACGATGAATGACCACGTGATTCTCTGCGGCTATGGCCGCATCGGTCGCGAGATCGGTGATCAGATCAGCCGTGAGGGGGTGCAACTGCTTGTGGTCGAGATGGATCCCGAGCGCAAGGAGGCCGCCGAGGAAGCCGGCCTGCCGGTGCTGATGGCCGATGCCACCCTCGATGAGACCTTGCTGGAGGCTGGCATTCACCACTGCCGCTCGCTGGTGGCGGCCCTGCCGAGCAATGCGGCCAACCTCTATGTGGTGCTGAGTGCCCGCGGCCTGGCTCCCCAATGCCGGCTGATCGCCCGCTCCGACAGTGAGGAGGCCTCTCGCAAGCTGCGCCTCGCCGGGGCCGACCAGGTGGTCAGCCCCTACGTGGCCGGCGGCCGCACCATGGCCGCCACGGCCCTGCGCCCGTTGGCGGTCACGTTCATGGAACTGCTGGCCGGTACCGATTGTGAGGTGGAAGAATTCCGCCTCAGCGACGATCCCGCCCTTTTGGGGGATCTGCAGGGACGGACCCTGCAGGACTTGGAGCTCAGACGCCGCACCGGAGCGCTGGTGCTGGCCATCCGCAATCCCGAAACGGCCCTGGTGAATCCCTACAGCTATCGGGGCAGCACCTACGGCGGCTCCGGCGAGCCCGAACTCATCGCCAACCCGGGCGGTTCAGTGACTCTGGCTCCGGGGCAGTTGCTGGTGGTCATGGGCAGCCAGCAGCAGCTGGCTGCCTTTGCCAAGCTCCTGGGTTCGGCGCTGGTGAGCATCGACGCGATGCGGGAGTGAGCGGCTGGCCGGGGCGGCCGCGCGCATACGATCGCGCTCACCCTCTGCCGCTGGAGCCATGACCGACCGCGTTGCCAACCTCCAGGGCCAGGTCGCCCTGGTGACCGGTGCCAGCCGTGGCATCGGCGCGGCCATTGCGTCTGAATTGGCAGCTGCGGGCGCCACAGTGGTGGTCAACTACGCCAGTTCTCCTGATGCAGCGGCCGCTGTGGTGAACCGCATCGAGGCCGCCGGCGGCAAGGCCTGGAGCCACCAGGCCAACGTGGCCGAGGAGGAGCAGGTCGAGGCCATGGTCAAGGCGGTGCTGGAGCGCGAAGGCCGGCTCGACGTGCTGGTCAACAACGCCGGCATCACCCGCGATGGCCTGTTGATGCGCATGAAGAGCGCCGATTGGCAGAGCGTCATCGACCTCAACCTCACCGGCGTGTTTCTGTGCACCCGCGCGGTCAGCCGCTCGATGCTCAAGGCCCGCACGGGCCGCATCATCAACATCACCTCGGTGGTGGGGCTGATGGGCAACCCCGGCCAGGCCAACTACAGCGCCGCCAAGGCGGGG
>VGPQ01000202.1 GCA_016882555.1 Cyanobacteria bacterium M_surface_7_m2_040 | reverse complement strand
AAGCCGGCCACCTGCTGCTCAGCTATTGCGATCGGATCCTCAGCCAGTGCCAGGAGGCCTGCCGAGCGCTCGACGATCTCCACAACCTCAAGGGCGGCTCGCTGGTCGTGGGCGCCAGCCAGACCACCGGCACTTATTTGATGCCGCGGATGATCGGTCTGTTCCGCCAGAAATATCCGGAGGTGGCGGTGCAGCTGCAGGTGCACAGCACCCGGCGCACCGGCTGGAGCGTGGCCAACGGCCAGATCGATCTGGCGATCATCGGCGGCGAACTTCCCAGCGAGCTCAATGAGCTGTTGCAGGTAGTTCCTTATGCCAGCGATGAGCTGGCCCTGGTGCTGCCCACCAAGCACCCTCTGGCCCGCCTGCCCGAGCTCAGCAAAGACGACCTCTACCGCCTGGGCTTCGTCTGCCTGGATGCCCAGTCGACCACCCGCAAGATGGTGGATCAGCTGCTGGCGCGCTCGGGCCTCGATGTGTCACGCCTGAAGATCGAGATGGAGCTCAACTCGTTTGAGGCCATCAAGAACGCTGTGCAGAGCGGCCTCGGTGCCGCCTTCTTGCCAGTGGTGTCGATTGAACGGGAGCTGGCGGCGGGCAGCCTGCATCGCCCGGCCCTGGCAGATCTCTCGGTGCGGCGGCAGCTGAAGTTGATCAGTCATCCTTCGCGCTATTGCTCCCGCGCCGCCGATGCCTTCCGCAAGGAAGTGCTGCCTGTGTTTGCCAGCCCCGATAGCCCCCTGCGCCGGCCGTTGCTGCAGAACCAGCCCCCCGGCTCAGAGCCAGGGGGCGACGATCAGAACTGATCCGCCTCGGGTGTGATGCCCACGCTGTCGTCGGCCACACCTTTAGTGAGGAATTTGTTCTCGCTGATATCGGTCTGGTACACGCAGCGCACGATCGGTTTGTCCTTCACCGACCCGATGTAGGCAAAGGTGTTCATGCGCTGCTTGCACTGGCGCATCTGCTCGGCGGTCACCGCACCTTCTTTCTGCAGCACACTCCAGTTCTCCCGCCGAATAACGCAGCCAGGCTTGAGCGAGGGCTGGGTCACGAAGCTGCTGCTGGGGTTCATCGTGGTGTACAGCTCGATGTCCATCACGAAGGCGCTGGCGCCCCACTGGCGGCAGAACTCGGGATCCGGCACCGCCATGTCGAGCTGCTGAGAGCTGGCGATGTTGCCCTGATCGCCCTGGGTGGTGCTGGAAATGCCTGTGCCAATGCCGATTCCCACCACCAACACGCCGGCCAGGATCGCGCCGCTGGCCACGTTGAACTGAAAGCCGCCACCACCGGGGCCGCCTTGACCGCCGCCGGAGCCCCCAGAGGGACCGCCCCGCCGTGGCATGTCGTAGGGATCGCGCCCGCGGCTGGGCCGGCCACGACGCTCCTCCGGATAGCCGTAACGGTCGTCGTCGTAGCCGCGGCTGCTGCGGGATCGGGTCATGCGCTCTGGGGGGCCTGCGGTAGGCCCATGGAGTAGTTCAGCACCCGGCAATCGGGGTTGTAGCGGAGGGCGCCGGCCTGGAGCAGCTCGCGAATCTTGCCCTCCAGTTCAGAGCCGATCCTGCGCAGGTTGTAGTCGTTGAGATCCTGGCCGGCATGGGCGGCAACCAGCTCCCGGAAGCGCTGCTGCACGGCGTCCTGGCTGGATTGGTCCCAGATGAATTCGTTGTCCGGGTCGAGATCCAGGGTGAGCTGGTTCGGGTCGAACACCAGCTGGGCGTTCTCCACGCGGGCCGTGAAGATCCGCACGTGGCGGGTGGTGGCTTTGAGCAGTGTTTCGGCCATGGGGCGGGCAGGGCAGCGCAGGCCGGCAGACCCAAAGACCGGCTTCGTTGACTTTAGAAAGCCCCCGCACCGTCCGGTCAAGCGTCAGTTGCCAGGTGGCTGGCTCCGGGACGATGGCTCAGCACCGCTGCATCAGCCCCCTTAAGGTTGTCTGCTGATTCAGGGGTTTTCATGCGCGTCGCAATCGCCGGTGCTGGTCTGGCCGGTCTGGCCTGCGCCAAGTACCTCTGCGACGCCGGCCACACCCCGGTGGTGGTGGAAGCCCGCGATGTGTTGGGCGGCAAGGTGGCTGCCTGGCAGGACGAAGACGGTGACTGGTACGAAACGGGTCTACACATCTTTTTTGGCGCGTACCGCAATATGCGCCAGCTCTTCAAAGAGCTGAACATCGAGGACCGGCTCCAGTGGAAGAGCCACTCGATGATCTTTAACCAAAAGGAAACGCCGGGTACTTACAGCCGCTTCGATTTCCCCGACATCCCGGCTCCCTTCAACGGTGTGGCGGCGATTCTCGGCAACAACGACATGCTCACCTGGCCGGAGAAGATCTCCTTCGGCATGGGACTCGTTCCGGCCATGCTGCGTGGTCAGCAGTACGTGGAGGAGTGCGATAAGTACTCCTGGACGGAGTGGCTGCGTCTGCACAACATCCCGGAGCGGGTGAACGATGAGGTGTTCATCGCCATGGCCAAGGCGCTCAATTTCATCGATCCCGATGAGATCTCCAGCACCGTGGTGCTCACCGCCCTCAACCGCTTCCTGCAGGAGGGTGATGGCTCGAAGATGGCCTTCCTCGATGGCAACCCACCCCAGCGGTTGTGCCAGCCGATCGTGGATTACGTCACCGAGCGTGGTGGCGAGGTGCATCTCGAGTCACCGCTGCGTGAGATCGAGCTCAATGCCGACGGCTCCGTGAGCGGTTTCCGTATCGGCGGGATCAAGGGTAAGGAGGGCTACACCCTGCAGGCCGATGCCTATGTGAGTGCCCTACCGGTGGATCCGTTCAAGCTGCTGCTGCCGGAGCCCTGGAAGGAGATGCCCTACTTCAAGAAGCTCGATGGCCTCAACGGTGTGCCGGTGATCAACATTCACCTCTGGTTCGATCGCAAGCTCACCGAGATTGACCACCTGCTGTTCAGCCGCAGCCCGCTGCTGAGCGTGTATGCCGACATGAGCAACACCTGCAAGGAATACGAAGATCCCGAGCGCTCGATGCTTGAGCTCGTGTTCGCTCCTGCCAAGGATTGGATCGGCCGCAGCGACGACGACATCGTGGCCGCCACCATGGAGGAGCTGAAGCGCCTCTTCCCGATGCACTTCACGGGCGACGATCAAGCCAAGCTGCGCAAAGCGATCGTGGTGAAAACACCCTTGTCGGTGTACAAAACCGTTCCCGGTTGTCAGCAACTGCGCCCGGATCAGAACTCGCCGATCCCCAACTTCTTCCTTGCTGGCGACTACACCATGCAGCGCTATCTAGCGTCGATGGAAGGCGCGGTTCTGAGCGGCAAACTGTGTGCTGAGGCTGTGGCGGCTGCGCCGGTGGCTGTAGCGGTGCCAGTGGCGGCCTGAGCCTGTGTCGTTGGCAGCTGCCCCAACGGAGATTCCTTCCTTAGAGGAGGCCTATGAGGCCTGCCGGCAGGAAACCGCCGAGTGGGCCAAAACCTTCTATCTCGGCACCCTGTTGATGCCCCCGGCGAAGCGCCGGGCCATTTGGGCGATCTACGTGTGGTGTCGCCGAACCGATGAGTTGATGGACAGCCCCGAGGCGATGACTCGCCCTGAGGCTGAGCTGGCGCAGCGGCTGGATGCCTGGGAGCAGCGCACCCGCGATCTGTTTCGAGGCACCGTGCGCGATGGCCTCGATCGGGTGATGGCGGACACGATCGAGCGCTATCCCCAGCCGATCCAGCCCTATCTCGACATGATCGAGGGCATGCGGATGGATCTCACTACCCATCGCTATGCCACCTTCGAGCAGCTGAAGCTGTACTGCTACCGCGTGGCAGGCACG
>VGPQ01000201.1 GCA_016882555.1 Cyanobacteria bacterium M_surface_7_m2_040 | reverse complement strand
GGTGTCCACGGCGCGGGCACGCAGCAGCAGGTGCCAGTGGCGCGGGCCGGTGCTGCTGTTGAAGGCGGCGGGGCAGGCGATCACGGTGGCGCCCAGCTGCTGCTGCATCAGCAGCGCCAGCTCCGGGAAGCGGATGTCGTAACAGATCAGTAGACCCAGATTCGGCGGTTCGGCCAGACCGGTGGCCAACGGGTCGCCGGCCCCAGCCAGCACCGTCAGCCGGTCGCCGGCCGTGAGGCTGTCCGATTCGCGGAAGCGGATGCCGTGCTCCGGCACCGGCTCGGCGTAGGCCGCGAAACGCTCTGCCGCATAGGGGGCGTTCCAGATCTCCGGCAGCATCAGCAGCCTGGGCCTGGGGGTGCCGGCCGGGGGGTCCAGCGCCCGCTCCAGCCAGGCTGCAGCTGCACGAGGGCCAGCGGCAGTGGGGTGGCCATCGGCAACGGCCTGCTGGGCTGTTCAGCCACCATCGCCCCCCTGCGCTGGCCGTTGCGCGCCGAGCTGCCCCCAATCGCGCATCACCCACAGGCCGGCCCCCACCAGCAGCGCCGGCAGCAGACCCATGCACAGGCGGATCATCAGCAGGGCCTGGGGCGGCTGGGCCAAGCCGAGGCTGGCCTGGTAGCCGCTCCAGCTGAGCAGCCAGCCCAGCACGAACACCGACAGGGCGCTGCCCAGTTTCTGGATCTGCACCAGGAAGGCCGTGATCAGGCCGGCCGGATGGTTGGCCTCCGCATCGATGGCATCGGGCAGGAACGACCAGGGCAGCAGGTAGGCGGTGGCGGCGCTGATGCCCAGACCCATCAGGCTCACCAGCAGCACCAGCAGCGGGCCACGGTTGGAGGCGGCCAGGGCCTCAGCGCTGATGGGCATCACCGGCAGCAGGATCGCCAGCAGACACAGCAGGATCCAGGCGCTGCCGCCGATCTGCAGGGCCAGCAGACGGCTGCGCCGGGCCGCCAGCTTGTCCCAGATCCAGAGGCCCAGCAGGGCACTGATCTGAAAGGGAATCAGCAGGCCCTTGCTCCAGGCCGCAGGCAGATGCAGGGCATCGGCGAGGTAGAGGATCGCCACGGGCTGCATCAGCTGCAAGGCACTCCAGAGCAGCAGATACAGCGCCACCACCCGCAGGAACCAGGGGTTGCGGCCCAGGCTGCGCAGCTGCGGCAGCAGGCGGCTCTGCTGCGGGCTGGGGCGGCTGCAGGTGGCGGCAGCCGGGGCCAGGCCGATGGCGCTCACCAGGCTGCCCAGGCTGAGCACCAGGCCGGCCACCAGCCCCAGTCGCCCGTAGCCGGTTGCGCCCTGGCCGGTGAGGGAAGCCCCCAGCAGCAGGCCCACCAGGCTGGCGAACACCGAACCGCTGAAGCGTGCGCTCACCAGCCGCGTGCGCAGCGGCACGTTGGCGGTGAGTTCGGCTGGCAAGGCCGAATAGGGCAGATTCACCAGCGAGTAGCTCATCTGGAACAGCGCCGCGATCAGCACGAACCACGCCAGGCGCCAGGGCCCCGTGAACGGCGGCACCCACCACATCAGGGCCATCGACACCCCCAGGGGCAGGGCACCCCAGAGCATCCAGGGAACCCTGGGGCCCAGCCGATGGCGGGTGCGATCGCCCAGCCAGCCGATCAACTGATCGCTGAACACATCCCAGAGGCGCACCACCATCAGCACCGTGCCCGCCAGCCAGGCCGGCAGACCCGCCACGGCTGTGTAGAAGACGAACAGGTAAAAGCCCACCAGGGCCGAGGCCATGCCGGTGCCCGCATCGCCCACGCCATAGGCCAGCAGCACCCGGCGCTGCAGCGGCGCTGGGGCGGTGTGGAGGTCGCGCCCGGTGTCGGTCATCAGCTCCTGGGGTAGTGCAACGTCACCGGCTCAGGGTTGTCGATGTCGTAATCGAGCAGATCGGCCGGCAGCCCCACCTGCGACTCGCGCGGGTAGACGCTGAAATCCTCGATCCGCTTGAACAGCGGCAGCAGCACCCGCGCCAGGGCGTTGGGGGCGCCGTAGAAAAAGGAGTGATGCCCCAGCAGGAATTCGGTGGTGCCGGCGCCCTCCGCCTCCTGCTGCCGCTGCAGGAAGGCGCGCAGCTGATGACGCTCCTCGGGAGACAGCTGCGGGTGGGCGACCACCGGAAAGTCCCGGCCCGCGGCCACCAGCCCGGCGCGGCGCCAGTCGAGCTCACAGAGCGCAGCCATCAGGGCCTGGCGCTCGGCTGCGAAATCCACGCAGGTGAGTTGCTGCTCCTCGATTGCCATCACCTGCTCCACGTCGCGGTGTTGCAGCAGCTTCCACTTGTGGCGGGCGTCGTCGTGGACGACGATCGCCGCCAGCCGCACCCGCGCGTAGCGCTGCAGCAGGGCGCGGTTGGCGGCGCTGCGGGCCACAAACGTGAACAGGAACTGGGAGCCGGTGCCGATGTAGTCGTCGAGGATCACCAGGGCCCGGCGTTGCTCGGGAGACGGGGGTGAGGCCTGCAGGCCTTCGATGTTGTGAAAGCAGGTCACCGGCAGGCGGTTGGCCTTGCGGTAGAGGTAGGAGATCAGATCGCCGCTCTTGCACACGAAGGCGCGGCTGAAGTCGATGTCGCTGCAGCGCTCCACATCGAAGCCGTTTTCCGCCAGATCGAGGCAGAGGCGCTGATGCAGCAGCCGGCACTCGCGGATCAGCCGCGCCCAGCCGTGCATCTGCATGCACTCCAGCAGCCGCAGGGCGATCGCCTGCTCGCCGGCCTCGAACTGCTCCAGCCAGCGCCCCAGCGAGGGGCGGGAGATCTCGGCCTCGTTCCAGGCCTCCGCCAGCTCATCCAGACGGCTGGTGAGGGGGTCGCTCATCAGCAGCCTGCAGTTCTGTCATTCTGCTGACGCTGGCTCAGGCGCAGCACGGGAGTGCTGATCATCGTGGTGAGGAGCACATACAGCAGGATTGCCAGCTTCAGCCCGTACACATCGTCGCCGAACTGATAGGCGAAGAGCAGGGCCAGGCCGGCATTGCGCATGGCGGTCACCAGGGCGGTGGTCGAGCCGTGCAGCGCTCCATGGCTCCCCGCCAGCGCCCTGCCGATCAGCAGGCAGCCGATCACCTGCACGGCCATCATCAGCAGACCGGCGAGGTTGGATGTGAGGAAGCCGAGCAGGTAGTGGCTGGCGGAGACAAGAATCAGCAGCGTCAGCAGCAGCAACAGAGCCGCGATTTGGTTGAGTGGCTTCTCGAGGCGATCGGCGAGGACCGGCCGTCTGCGGCGCAGGGCCAGCCCCAGCAGAAGGGGAAGCACCTGCACCCTGGCCACCTGCAGGGCCACCTCCAAGCCCGTGTGCAGGGTCGGCGACACCTGCCCGGCCAGCCAGCCGCCCCGATCGAAGGCGTGGGGGAAGAAGGTGGCCAGCAGGGGGATGCTCGCCATCGCGATGGTCGCCGCCAGCTTCTGCACCAGGGCGGCCAGGACATGATCGCCTCCCTGTCGGCGCACCGTGCGCATGGCCAGCGGTGCACTGGGGCAGAGGGCCATCAGGGCCATCGCCACACGCATCGCGGGTGAGATCGCGCCCCCCCAGGGGCCATGCAGCAGCAGTACCCCCAGCAGCGGCACCAGCAGGCAGGATCCCAGGGCCACGCGCAGCGCCATCGATGGCTAGCGCAGCCACAGCTGCAGGCTGTCGCGGGGCAACCCCAGGCCGAGGCCCAGCATCGTGATGAACAGGGTGACGGCGGCGAAGAGCCGGATGGCGAGGTTCATGGTCGCCGAGGGTGGATGGTTCGCAGGATGGTGGGTCTGAAAGTCGACTGACAAGCTGCTACCGCCTTCAGCACCCATGGTCA
>VGPQ01000200.1 GCA_016882555.1 Cyanobacteria bacterium M_surface_7_m2_040 | reverse complement strand
TGGTGCACACCCGCGGCGTGCTGATGCCCAGCGTCGCCAGCGACCAGATCCCGTTGGAGCAGCTGCCACTGCACACCACCTGGGCCGCCATGGAAGCGTTGGTGGACGCCGGACTGGTGCGCCAGATCGGGGCGTCCAACTGCAGCGCCAGCGCGTTGGCGGCGCTGCTGCCCCACTGCCGCATCCAGCCGGCCATGAACCAGATCGAGCGCCACCCCTGGCTGCAGCAACACGACCTGCTGGCCTTTTGCCAGCAGCACGGCATCGCCGTCACGGCCTATTCACCCCTGGGCTCAGCGGCCGCCGATGGACCGGGGCCGCTGCTGAGCGATCCCACGATCAAGGCCATCGCCACCAGCCATGGCGCCAGCCCAGCCCAGGTGCTGCTGGCCTGGGGACTGGCCTGCGGCACCGCCGTGATCCCCAAGTCGGTGCAGCGCGAACGGCTGGCCGCCAACCTGGCGGCAGCGCAGCTCGTGCTGACGCCCGAGGATCTAGCCCGGATCAACGCCCTCGATCGCCATCACCGCTTTGTCGACGGCAGCTTCTGGGAGCTGCCCGGCGGGCCCTACAACCGCGCCGACCTCTGGGACGAACCCAGGGCCTGATCAGCCAAGCGGCGAAGGGTCCTCCAGCAAGATGAGGCCACCGATGGCGGGGCGATGGATTTCTTCGAACGGCAGTGGAGCTCCTACCGGGCGATCGTGGAGCACGACCTGATGGAGCACCGCGCCGTCGCCGCGGCCACCGCCGCCACCATCGACGACTGGCTGGCCCGCCGTGCCGCCACGGCACCAGCGCCGTCGATGGTGGACCTGGGCTGCGGCGATCTGGCCCTGCTGGCACCGCTGCTGCAGCGGCTGCCCCTGGCCCACTACACCGGCCTCGACCTGGCCGCTGTGGTGCTGCCGCTGGCCCAGGCGGCCCTAGGCACGGTGCCCTACCCCACCCATTGGCTGGAGGGCGATCTGCAGGCCTGGGCGCAGGGCGATCTGGATGAGCGCGACGACGGCGGCAGCGGCGAGCAACCACGACGCACCGACATCCTGCATTCGGCGTTCGCCATCCACCACCTCGATGCCGATGCCAAGGCCACCTTTCTGCAGGCGGCCCGCCAACGCATCAGCCCCGGTGGTCTGTTCATCTGGGTCGATGTGTTTCGCGAACCCGGCGAGAGCCGCGACACCTACATCGCTCGCTACGTCAACCGCATCAACGCCGGCTGGCCCCAGCTCAGCAGCGCCCAGAAAGAGCACGTGACCAGCCACCTGCGCAGCTTCGACATCCCAGCCGATCGCGACGCGGTGGTGGCCGCAGCGCAAAACACGGGCTGGAACTGGCACTGGGGGTGGCAGGGGGGCCACCAGGCCGAAGCCCTAGCCGTGCTGACGCCGGCCTGAGGGCCGCGTTCAGCTGTGTTCCCTTAAGAAGGCGATCGTGCCTTCCAGTTCGCTTGCAAAGCGATCGATCTCTTCGGGCGTGGTGGTGAAGCTGAGGCTGGCGCGGGCGCTGCCGCTCAGGCCGTAGTGGCGGTGCAGCGGCTGGGTGCAGTGGTGCCCGCTGCGAATGCAGATGCCTGAGGAGTCGAGCAGGGCGGCGATGTCGTTGGCGTGCAGCCCCTCGACGTGGAACGCCGCCAGGGCGCCGCGATCGGGTTGCTGATCCGGGGTGGGACCCAGCACGCGCAGCCCCTCGATGGCCTGCAGCCGCGCAAACAGCTGGCGGGTGAGCTGCTGTTCCCAGGAGTGGATGCGATCGAGGCCGATGGACTGCAGGTAGTCGAGGGCAGCCCCCATGCCGATCGCCTCGCCGATCGCCGGGGTGCCGGCCTCGAATTTGTGCGGCAGGTCAGCCCAGCTGCTGTGCTCCAGGAACACGTCCTGAATCATTTCGCCGCCGCCGAGAAACGGCGGCATCGCATCGAGCAGCGACTCGCGCGCCCAGAGAAAGCCCATACCCGTGGGGCCGCACAGCTTGTGGGAGCTGCCCACCAGAAAGTCGCAATCGAGCTGCTTCACGTCGACGCTGAGGTGGGGCAGGCTCTGGCAGCCGTCCACCAGCACCAGGGCACCGGCGCTGTGGGCCAGGGCCGCCACCTCAGCCACCGGGTTCAGGCAGCCCAGGGTGTTGCTCACCTGCACCAGGCTCACCAACCGGGTGCGCTCACTGAGCTTGCTGCGCAGATCATCCAGATCCAGCTCGCCGGTGTCGGTGAGGCCCGCATGGCGCAGCACGCAGCCGGTGCGCGCCGCCAGCAGCTGCCAGGGCACCAGGTTGCTGTGGTGCTCCATGACCGTGAGCAGCACCTCGTCGCCCGGGCGCAGGAACGCCTCACCCCAGCTGCGGGCCACCAGGTTGATGGCCTCGCTGGCATTGCGGGTGAACACGATCTCGCGCGGGTTGGCCGAGCCCACGAAACGGGCTGTCTTCTCGCGAGCCGCTTCGAAGGCCTCGGTGGCGCGGGCGCTCAGCTGGTGGGCTCCGCGGTGCACGTTGGCGTTGTCGTGGTCGTAGTAATGGCGCAGGGCATCGAGCACCTGGCGCGGCTTCTGGCTGGTGGCGGCGTGATCGAGGTAGATCAGCGGCTGCCCCAGGCAGGCGGTCTGGGCCAGCAGCGGAAAGTCGGGCCGGGTCGCGGCCGCCAGATTCAGCCCCAGGGTCTCATCGCGGGGCGGGGCGGCAGCTGCGGGCGGGGCGGCCGCGGCAAACCCAGCAGCTTGATGAATGACAGGACCGGCGGTCATGGCCTCAGGCTCCCTGGAGTTCGCGCTCGACCGGCTTCCAGGCTGCAGCGGCAACAGGAAGCTCCCGCAGCACCTCCTGGCAATAGCCGGCGAGCAGCAGGCGCGACGCCTGGGCTCGGGCGATGCCACGGCTCTGCAGATAAAAGAGCTCCTCGCTCTGCAACTGGCTCACCGTGGCGCCATGGGCGCAGCGCACATCGTCAGCGACGATCTCGAGCTCGGGCTTGGTGTCGATGCGAGCGCGATCACCGAGCAGCAGGCTGCGGCTCAACTGGGCCGCATCGGTGCGCTGCGCCGCTCGGGGCACCTGCACGGCACCGTTGAACACACTGCGGCCATTGCCATCGGCCACGCTCTTGTGGAGCTGATCGAGCACCCCATCGGGCCCGTCAAAGCGCACCAGGCTGTGGGTGTCGGCCAGTTGGTCCTCGCCCACCCATTGCAGACCGCGCAGGCGCGTGTGGGCAGCACCCTGCTGCTGCAGCACGCGGGGCTCGATGCGGCTGAAGCTCCAGCCCGAACTCACGGTGCTCAGGGCCAGGCGACTGCCGGGAGCCTGCAGCACCGGCAGATGGGCCAACAGCGCCGCATCGCCGTGCCCCGAGGCCACCAGAGCCAGAGTGAGGCTTGCCTGTTCGGCCAGAACGGCCCCCACCACCACACTGCAGGCACTGCGTGCCGCTGCCCCGAGCCGCAAGCCCAGCTCGAATGAAGCCCCGGGATCCAGCACCAGCAGGATCTGAGCCGCCAGCAACTGCCGGCTCGCAGCGGCATCGAGCTCGGCCGTCAAGGCTGCACTCGCCAAAGGGGAGGCATCGGCCTCAATGCGCAGGGCCAGACGGGCCGGCTCAGCACCCGCATTGAGGCGCACCGGCCAGTGCTGGTCGCAGCCCGTTTCCAGCAACAAGGGCTGCCACAGCGCGGCTGCCTCGTCGGCGGGGAGGCGGCTCACCCCCGGAGGCAAGACCAAGCCCGCAAACGGATCAGGTCCTGTCCAGCAGTGGGGCTCGATCGCGGCCAGTCGAGAGGCATCGGTGAAACGCCAGTCTTCCTGCCGCCGCGATGGTAGGGGCGAGGAGGCCA
>VGPQ01000199.1 GCA_016882555.1 Cyanobacteria bacterium M_surface_7_m2_040 | reverse complement strand
CGCACCAGTTTCCCATTGCCCGCAGCGCAGCGGCTTGGCGAGCAGCCACTGGTTGAGGGTCTGCAGCAGCTGCGTGAAACTGGGCGGTGGTGTGAACAGCAACGATGACCACCCCACCGGAGCGTCCTCGCGAGCACTGGGCCAGCCGCGCTGGTTTTCTGCTGGCCGCCATCGGCAGTGCCGTGGGCCTGGGCAATCTCTGGGGCTTCCCCTACAAGGCCTCGGCCAATGGCGGCGCGGCGTTTGTGCTGGTGTACCTGCTGGTGATCGCCCTGGTGTGCCTGCCGCTGCTGGTGGCCGAGCTGATGATCGGCCGCCGCACCGGCAAGAGCCCGGTGTTGGCCCTGGCCCAGGTGGGCGGCCCCCACTGGCGCTGGCTGGGGTACGGCATGACCTTGAACGCCTGCGTGATCCTGGCGTTCTATTCGGTGGTGACGGGCTGGACCCTGCTCTCCACCTTTCACACACTGCTGTTTGGCCTGCCAGCCGATCCGGAGGCGTTTTTTGGCCAGATCAGCCAGGGCGGCTGGGCGATCGCCGGCCATCTGCTGGCGATGTTGCTCACCGCCGGGGTGATTGCGCTGGGGGTGCGGGGCGGCATCGAGCGGCTATCGCTGTGGTTCATGCCGCTGCTGTTTGTGCTGCTGATCGGCATGGCTTTGTGGGCCACCACCCTCAGTGGCGCCGGCGAGGGCTACCGCTTCTATCTGCAACCTGACCTTAAGGAGCTGCTGCGCTGGCCCACGCTCACCAGCGCCACGGGTCATGCGTTCTTCTCGCTGTCGCTGGGGCTGGGGGCGATCATCACCTACGCCTCCTATGGCCAGGGCACATCCCGCCTGCGCCATGAAGCGGGCACCATCGCGGTTGCCGATACCTCGGTGGCGCTGGTGGGCGGCTTGATCACCTTCCCGCTGGTGGCCCATTTCAACCTGCTGGGGAACCTCTCCGACAGCACCATCGGCACCCTGTTTGTGGCGATCCCCAAGGGCATGGCGGGCCTGGGGGGGCTCGGCCGGCTGGTGGCGCTGGTGTTTTTCATGGTGCTGGTGATTGCGGCGCTCACCTCGGCGGTGTCGCTGCTGGAGGTGGGCACTGCCGCCCTGATCGATCGGCGCGGCTGGCCGCGGCGCAAAGCCACCGCCTGGGCGGTGGCGGCGATCACCGTGATCGGTCTGCTGCCCGCCAGCGACAGCCGCTGGATCGATGTGCTGTACACCGTGTTTGGCGAGACGGCGCTGATCTTCGGTGGGCTGCTGCTGGCTGTGCTGATGGGCTGGGGCCAGCCCTCCATCGACGGCGGGGTGCCTGTGCTGCTGCGGCGCCTGCTGCGCTGGCTGGCCACACCGCTGCTGCTGGTGTTGCTGGTGCAGTCGCTGCTGCACCTGCCGCAGGTGTTTGCGCTCTTTCTGCAAAGCTGAGCCATCGCCCCGGGCCCGCACCGATGATCAACCTGGCATCGCTGATGCAGCGCTGGAACTTCATTGAACGGGCCCGCCACGAGCGCGCCCTGTGGGAGGCGTTCGAGCAGGGCCGTGACATCGAGGCTCTGGTGGAGCAGTGCCGCACTGCCGTGGACGCTGGGGACCAGGGCCGCGCCTTTGAGCTGGAGGTGTGGACCACCACCCTGGCCCGCATCCGCAAGATCGAGCGGATGATGGGCGAGCAACAGCGCCCGCCCGGCTGAGCCCCGCGCTTACTCGATGCGTTTGCCCTGGCGGATGCCACCGGTTTCAGGGCCGCTGCGATCGCTGCCTGGAGCCCAATGGCGCAGCCGCAGCGGAGTGGCGGGATCGAGGCTCATGGTGGTGCGCCAGCCGCTGATCCAGTCGATCACCACGGTGGTGCCATCGAGCCGCCAGACGCCCCCCGCGTTGCTGTCGATGTCGTTGAAGGCCAGGCCGTTGGAGAGCAGAGTGGCGGTGTAGGGCTTGAGATCGGCCTGGGCAGGGGGGAAGCTGTAGACCCCAGCCACCATCGCTGCAGTGCCCCCCAGCTTCACGGCAGGCCCAAAATTGAACGGCACACTGCCGCGGCTCTGGCCCGGCTGCCAGGAGGCATGGCTGAGGCCTTCGGGGCCCACGTAGATCCAGTCGGTCCAGCCGTTGCTGTAGTCGACACGCACGCCGTTACCCCAGGGCTGCCAGCGGCCCAGTTCGCGCAACTGGTTGGGGCTGAGCCTGGAGGCGCCTGCAGGGGGCGCCCCCGTGGTGCCGTTGGTGCTCACCGCCTTGCCTCCCGGGTAGAGCCGCACGTTGAACAGGTTGTTGAGGCTGTCGGTGAGGGCCCAGACGCCGATGAAATTGCGGGTGTCGGCTTCGGCGGCCTTGGCCGACGCTTGCGGGCTCTGCGCCTGGAGCGCTGGTTGGACCTGGGCTTTGGTTGGGCTCGGCAGCAGCTCAGCCCCTATGGCCAGGGGCGCCAGCAGCAGGCCAAGGGTGGTCAGCGGGCGGCGGGCCATGGTGCGCTCAGGGGTTGCTTGATTGTGGCCTGGTTCGGTTCTGTGTGGTGCGCCAGTCGTTCGTGGCGGCAGAGCACCTCTCCGTACCAGGTGGCTGCTTTGGAGGTGAATGGCCAGATCCGCTCAGCAAACAGTTCGCCGACCAGGGCCGTGATCGCCACCGCAGCCTGGAGCTGGAACCCCAACGAACAGTTCGCTTGTGCTGGTGGCCCATCGGTGGCCACCACCGACAAACCGATCGATCTGGCGCCGGCAACAGCGTGGCCAGCGCAATCCGGCCTAGTGTGGTCGCATTGGTGGAGTCAGGCGTGGCAGAAGTGGTCGCAAGTCAGGTGTCGGTGCGGAATCTCAAGACCCACCTCTCTCAATGGCTGGCCCG
Organism: Cyanobacteria bacterium M_surface_7_m2_040; assembly: GCA_016882555.1. Lineage (GTDB taxonomy): Bacteria > Cyanobacteriota > Cyanobacteriia > PCC-6307 > Cyanobiaceae > RGUW01. Next base: position 994 of record VGPQ01000199.1, on the reverse strand, counting down.
GGCCCGGTCTGGTGAGGTGGTGGAGGTCACCTCCCATCGCCAACCCATCGCCCGCATCACCGCTGTGAAGCCGGCACACTCAGGGATCACTAGCCCGCTGCAACAAGCGATTGATGCTGGCCTGATCAGCTGGAACGGTCAAAAGCCCAACCTGCCCCCTCCTGTGAAATTGCGGGGGCAAGGCAGATTGCTCAGCGACATCGTGCTGGAGGATCGCGGTTGAGTCGGTGATCCTCTTCTGTGACACCAGCGCCCTGATCAAGCTGCTGGTTGACGAAGCCCAATCAGATCAGCTGCGGCAGATCAGCTCCACTGTTGGTGCCATCGGGGTCTGCCGGATCAGTTGGGCAGAAGCCATGGCTGCCCTTGCTCGCCTGCGGCGGGACGATCCGGTCAACGATGACGATCTCGAACAGGCTCGGCAGCACCTGATCCAGGCCTGGCAGAGCTTCACCATTGTTGAAGTCAGCCAGCCCTTGGTAGAAACGGCGGGGCGCTTTGCCGACGTGTTTGCCCTTCGCGGCTACGACAGCGTGCAGCTCGCCGCGGCCCATGAACTCCATAGCAACGCGCAACAGACCGTTCTCTTCGCTTGCTACGACCGTCGACTCAATCAGGCCGCCCAGCTCCTTCAGTTGGAGGTGTTGCCATAACCACCCAACACGGTTACACCAGCACTCGCCCCTGCAGAATGTTCATGGTGAACATTGCGGGGGGGGCGCGTGGCCCATCTCCGGTTGGTGGTGTCGGAGGCGGCCAGGCGTGGATGGCGCCAACGGTTCCAGGGCCGACGCCATCAACCGCGCTACACGCTCCGACAGGTGCTGGCGTCGCTGCTGGGGGCAACGCTGTGTTTTGTGGTGCTGGGGGCCGGCGGTCTGATCGTTGCGCCGTTTGGGGCCACGGCGGTGTTGCTGTTTGGCAACCCCGGCAGCCCCCTGGCCCAGCCGCGCAATGTGGTGCTGGGAAGCGGCCTGGCGGCGCTGGTCAGCGT
>VGPQ01000198.1 GCA_016882555.1 Cyanobacteria bacterium M_surface_7_m2_040 | reverse complement strand
GGGTGGGGGGGATCGGCTCAGCCACGCGCCAGGTGTCGGCCCACAGCAACAGCCGCCCGCCCGAACCCTCGGGCGGAAACAGCCAGGTGGCATGCAGCAGGCTCATGAACCGGAGGGTTCTGGGCGAATCAGGTGCGCTTCAGACGCGCAGCCCACGTGACACAACGCGGAGCAGCAGGGCACTGCCAACCAGGGGGAGCCAGAGCGGCAGCCACCCGCGAAGCGCCTCCATCATCACTGTTGACAGGCCCGCTGTCACGCCCAATGGGCTCACCAGGCTGCAGATGCCACACAGAGCCCCCACCAGGCCGGCCTGCAGATGGCTGTCGTCAGGGTCCACCCGCTGCAGGTGAAAGGCGAGCAGGCCATAAAAGAGTCCGCAGCCGCCGGCGCGCAGACTTGCTTCCAGCGCTGGACCGACGGTGGACACTGTTGTGGTCTCGGCCAGGGGGCTGAGGCGACTGATCAACAGCGCCATCAGCAGCGACACGCCCCCGGAGGCCAGGGCCCAGCTGATCGATTGCTGCCGCAGCTGGTCGCGGGTGGGCTCGACGGGCACGGCACGGGCAACCTTCTGGGCGCTGATCATCGCCGGTCGCGGCGGGGTCGGGTCCATCGACAATGGCGCTGTCATCGAGAGGGGTGATCCGTTTCTGCAACACGTGCTCTTGGGGTGCAGGCCTGGCTGCTTGCCATCAGCCTGACCTTGCCCGCGGTCTGCTTCGTCTGCGGTGCCAGGGCTCAACAGAGCGCCACGGTCCAGGAGATCCTCGATGGTGATCAGCTCTATGTGAATCAGCAGCAGGTGCGTGTCAAGGCGCGCGCCACATCGCCGCAGGTGGTCAGCACCGGTGACAGCCGCGGACAGCTGGTCTTTGGCAGCGGTGCCGCAGGCCGGCTGAATCGGTTTTCTTTGCTGCGCCTGGCCAGTACCTGCTTTCTGATGGAAAAGGGACAGCTGCTGGTCTCCGGTCCTCAGAACGGCTGCACCCGCTCCGCTCGGTTGAGTGTGCGGGGCACCAACTACGTGCTGGCTGTGGGTGATGACGGCAGTTCAGAACTGACTGTGCTTGAGGGGCAGGTTGAGGTTGAGCCCCTCAAAGACGGGCAGCCCAGCGGTGAACAGGCCACCACCGTGGAGGCGGGCCAGCAGCTGACGATCTCGCCTGCTGGCGTGATTGAAACCGTGCTTCAGCTCAGCGCCGGCGACTACAGCAACATCCTCAATGGGCCGTTGTTCACAGGTTTCAGCAGCGCCATGCCCGGTTTTGCCGCCCTGGAGCGCTACATCCAGACGGCTCTGCCTGATCTGCCTCTGCCGCCTTTGCCCGGCGGGACCAGCGTTCCGGGACCCTCCGATCTGCTGCAGATTCCGGCTCTGCGGTTCTTCTGACCGCAGCTGAGCACCCGTGGCACCCCCTGCGATTCACCTGTTAGGCGATCATGCCTTGTTCAGGTTTTCCTTGCCCAGCCATGGCCGCCACCCCGAGCACCGGCCGCTCCAGCAGCGGTCGACCCCGCAGTGGTGCCGAGATCCGCGCCGCTTTTCTCGACTTCTACGCGCAGCGGGGCCACCAGCGCATGGCCAGCGCCTCGCTGGTGCCCGACGACCCCACGGTGCTGCTGACCATCGCCGGCATGCTGCCGTTCAAGCCGGTGTTCCTGGGCCAGCATCAGCGGCCAGCGCCGCGGGCCACCAGCTCCCAGAAGTGCATCCGCACCAACGACATCGAGAACGTGGGCCGCACCGCCCGGCACCACACCTTCTTCGAGATGCTGGGCAACTTCTCCTTTGGCGATTACTTCAAGCAGCAGGCGATCGAGTGGGCCTGGGAGCTGAGCACCGGTGTGTTTGGCCTCTCGCCCCAGAACCTGGTGGTGAGTGTGTTTCGCGAAGACGACGAAGCCGAGGCCATCTGGCGTGACGTCGTGGCGGTGAACCCCAAGCGCATCATCCGCATGGATGAGGCCGACAACTTCTGGGCGTCGGGCCCCACCGGCCCCTGCGGCCCCTGCTCGGAGATCTACTACGACTTCAAGCCCGAGCTCGGCGACGACGGCATCGATCTGGAAGACGACAGCCGCTTCATCGAGTTCTACAACCTGGTGTTCATGCAGTACAACCGCGACGCAGAGGGTGCCCTCACGCCGCTGGCGGCCCGCTGCATCGACACCGGCATGGGCCTCGAGCGCATGGCCCAGATCCTGCAGGGCGTGCCGAACAACTACGAGACCGACCTGATCTACCCGCTGATCGAGACGGCGGCGGCCTTGGCCGGCGTCGACTACCGCCAGCTCGACGAGCGCGGCCAGACGTCGCTCAAGGTGATCGGCGACCACAGCCGCGCCATCACCCAGCTGATCGGCGATGGGGTGACGGCGAGCAACCTGGGTCGGGGCTACATCCTGCGCCGTCTGCTGCGCCGCGTGGTGCGTCACGGACGGCTGCTGGGCATTGCCAAGCCCTTTCTAACGGCGATGGGCGAGGCCTCGATCGCGCTGATGCAGGAGGCCTACCCCCAGCTGGCCGAGCGCCGCGAGGTCATCCTGGCCGAATTGGAGCGCGAAGAAGCGCGTTTTCTGGAAACCCTCGAGCGCGGCGAGAAGCTGCTGGCCGAAGTGTTGGCCGCCAAGCCCAAGCAGATCACCGGTGAGCAGGCCTTCGAGCTCTACGACACCTACGGCTTCCCGCTGGAGCTCACCGAGGAGATCGCCGAGGAGCATGGGCTCACGGTCGACACCGCCGGCTTTGAAGCGGCGATGGAGGAGCAGCGCCAACGGGCCAAGGCGGCGGCGGTGAGCATCGATCTCACCCTGCAGGAGGCGATTGATCAGGTGGCCGCCACGGCTGAGGCCACAGCCTTCAAAGGCTATGAGGCCCTGGAGCACCCCAGCTGTGTGCTGGCCCTGGTGGTGAATGGCGAGCCGGCGCAGCGCGCGGCGGCCGGTGATGCGGTGCAGTTGGTGCTCGACGTCACCCCCTTCTATGGCGAAGGCGGCGGCCAGGTGGGCGATCGCGGTGTGCTGCTGGGTGGCGGCGATCAGACCAGCGTCGATGCCGGCGTGATCGTCAGCATTGACGGGGTCAGCCGCAACCGCAGTGTGTTTGTGCACAGCGGCCGCATCGAGCGCGGCCAGATCGCCGTCGGCGATCTGCTCACCGCCCGGGTGGATGCGGCCTGCCGCCGCCGCGCCCAGGCCAACCACACGGCCACCCATCTGCTGCAGGCGGCGCTCAAGCAGGTGGTGGATGCGGGCATTGGCCAGGCCGGTTCATTGGTGGATTTCGATCGCCTGCGCTTCGACTTCCACTGCTCCCGCGCCGTCACCCCCGCCGAGCTCGAGCAGATCGAGGCGCTGATCAACGGCTGGATCGCCGAAGCCCACAGCCTCGAGGTTCGGTCGATGGCGATCGAGCAGGCCAAGGCCGCCGGAGCCGTCGCCATGTTCGGCGAGAAGTACGCCGAGGTGGTGCGTGTGGTCGATGTGCCGGGGGTGTCGATGGAGCTCTGCGGCGGCACCCACGTGGCCAACACCGCCGAGATCGGCGTGTTCAAGATCATCAGCGAAAGCGGGGTGGCGGCCGGCATCCGCCGCATCGAGGCCGTGGCCGGGCCGGCGGTGCTCGCCTACCTCAATGAGCGCGATGCGGTGGTGAAGCAGCTCGGGGAGCGCTTCAAGGCCCAGCCCGCCGAGATCGTCGAGCGGGTGGCGCAATTGCAAGACGAGCTCAAGAGCGCCGGCAAGGCGTTGGCGGCAGCCCGCAGCGAACTGGCGGCGGCCAAGGCCGCGGCCCTGGTGGCCCAGGCCGAAGCAGTGGGGTCCTTCCAGCTGCTGGTGAATCGCAT
>VGPQ01000197.1 GCA_016882555.1 Cyanobacteria bacterium M_surface_7_m2_040 | reverse complement strand
TCACCACGCTGGTGCCCTACGCCAGTGCTCTCACGATTGTGCTGGTGAGTGTGTTGCTCGCCCTCGACAACCCCCGCACCGGTTTGGAGGTGCTCGCGGCCGCCATCAGCGTTGGCCAGGTGGTGGATCAGGTGATCCAGCCGCGCCTGATGGGCAGCATCGTGGGGCTCCAGCCGGCCTGGCTGCTCGTGTCGCTGCCGGTGGGTGCGCGCATCGGCAGCCTGATGGGCTTCGGGGATCTGTTGGGGCTGCTGCTGGCGGTGCCTGTGGCCAGTTGCATCAAAACGTTCTTCGATGCGTGGCGCCCGCAGCAGCCCGAGCAGCTCAGCCCTGCTGGGGAATAACGCCCTGGGCGCTCAGGTAGGCGAGCACCTGCTCCACGCTCTGCTCGAGGGTCTGGCTGCCGGTGTCCACCTTCAGCTCGGGGTTCTCGGGGGCTTCGTAGGGGCTGGAGATACCGGTGAACTCCTTGATCTCGCCGGCGCGGGCCTTGGCATAGAGGCCTTTGGTGTCGCGCTCTTCACACACGCTCAGATCGGCGGCGCAGTGGATCTCCACGAAATCACCAGCGGCCACAAGGGCACGGGCGCGATCGCGATCGGCCTTGAACGGCGACACGAAGGCGGTGAGCACCACCACGCCGGCATCGAGGAAGAGCTTGCTCACCTCTCCGATGCGGCGGATGTTCTCTTCGCGGTCGGCATCGGAGAAGCCGAGGTCTTTGCAGAGGCCGTGGCGGATGTTGTCGCCATCGAGCACGTAGCAGGCCAGGCCGCGCTCGAACAGGGCCTGGTTCACGGCATTGGCCAGGGTGCTCTTGCCCGAGCCACTCAGGCCGGTGAACCAGAGGATGGCGCTGCGGTGGCCGCGCTGATCCGCCCGTGCCGCCCGATCCACCGAGGCATGGTGCCAGGCGATGTTGGTGGAAGCCCCCTGATTGGTGAGCTCGCCGTAGGTGGGGGTTGCGGTCATGGTGGATCAGGCGTTGGCGCCATTGTCCCTGGCGGCGAGGCGTGGATCGCTGGAGGGCGGCAGCTGCAGCTTCAGTTCCAAGCGTTGGCCGCCGCGTTCCACCGTGACCACCAGCGGCTGCCCATCGGGATGCAGGCGCACCCCGCGAATCACTACGCCGGCCCGCTGCACGCCCTGACCATTCAGCGCCACGATCCGATCGCCGGGTTTGAGCCCGGCGGCGGCTGCTGCCGAGCCCGGTGCCACCTGGCGCACCCACACGCCGCTGGCATCGCTCTCGAGATAGGCCCCCAGGCGGGCCCCTTGCGGGGCGGGCGCGCAACCCTCGGGAAGGGCCGGCCGGCGCAGACTCAGTTGCCGCTTCAAGCCCAGGTCGTTGAGCTGGCTTGGCACGCCATCGCCACCCTCGAGGTGCCCCACGCCGATCAGGGCCACCATTAGGGATGTGGGGTTGCGCCGGTGCGCGGCCGCGAGCTCTTCGGCTATGGCGCGATCGCGCAGCAGCTGGCTGTCGATGAAGCCCTGCAGATCAGCAGCGCCGCCTGAGCCAATCCCCATGGCCTGGTGCCCCCGCCAGCTGGCCTCCAGGCGCTGGCGATAGGCCGGGCTCGCGGGCCTTGGTTCACCGATGTCGCCGCGTACAGCTGCCGGTGTGGCCGCCAGACCCTGCTGGCGCACCCGCCGCACCAGGGCCGGTTCGGCATTGAGGGCCAGCAGCGGCACCCGCCGCAACCGGGCCCAGTGCAACAGCGGCAGATAAAGGTTTGGATCGTGCCCCCACACCGCGGGCCAATCCACCTCGCGCAGCAGGCCTGCCACATCGAGCTCGCCGCGGTTGAAGCGATCGAGCACCGGTTGGCGTGCCGCCGGAATCATCTCCAGGGCGAGGGTCAGCTGGCGCCCACTGCTCAGCCGTTCCAGTGTGCCGAGCTGCCAGGCGTGGTCGTCCACGCTGGTATGGATTTCCCCGAGCAACAGCACCGCCAGCGTTTTGGCCTGCTGTTGCAGCTCCTGCTGCTGGCGCTGGGCGGCGGCCAGGGCGGCCTGGCAATCCAGCGGCAGCGTTGCCGGTGCCGTCAGGGCGGGCCGCCCCCACAGCAGCGAGCCCAGCAGAACAGCACCAGCCCAGCTTCGGCTTTCCATCTCAGCCCCCGGCCTGCTTCGGGCGATACCCCGCCTTCTCCAGGGCCGCCAGGGCTGGGGCCACCTGGTCGCCCTGCAGCTCGATCACCCCATCCTTCACGGTGCCACCGGTTCCGGCCGCCGCATTGAGCTGTTTGAGCAGGGTCTTGAGCTCGCTTTCGGGTGCTTCCAGGCCGGTGATTGCCGTCACCATTTTTCCGCCCTTGCCCGCCTTGGTGCGCTGCACCCGCACCCGCTGCTGCCCTTTGGGCGTGGGTTCTGAGGCCGGTGCGGCCCGTTGCAGGCTCTCCGCTCTGCTGAATTCCTGCCAACCACCCTTGGCCATCGCACCTGCGTTCGCTAAACCCAGTTCAGCGCACCAGCTCCGCCGCCCTCGGCGCCATGGACCTGCCACCGCTGCAGCTGGAGATGGTGCAATTCGGCCTGCAGGGGCAACCGGCTGCTGCGGAGTGCCGGCCCGCCGACGACCGGATCAAAGCGAGCTTGTCTGGTGTGTTGGTGGAGTCGGCAGAGCCCTGCCGCCGCGAAGCTGGCCGGATCCGCATCGATGAGCCGCCCGGCTGGCCGGCGCTGCCGCCGCCGCCAGTTCCTACGATGGAGTGATTCCGCTCAGGCGCCGGTGACCAGCAGCGTTCCCCAGGTTGACCCCGCAGCCCTGGAGCTTGCCGCCAGGCCCAACAGCCTCGGGCGCTATGGCCAGTTCGGTGGTCAGTACGTTCCGGAAACGTTGATCCCTGCTCTGGCAGAGCTGGAGCAGGCTGCCGCCGAGGCCTGGAAGGATCCGGCCTTCACCGATCGGCTTAACCATCTGCTGCGCACCTATGTGGGGCGCCCCAATCCGCTCTATGAGGCCGAGCGGCTCAGCGAGCACTACCGCCGGCCCGAGGGCGGGCCGCGCATCTGGCTGAAGCGCGAAGACCTCAATCACACCGGCGCCCACAAGATCAACAACGCCCTCGGTCAGGCGTTGCTGGCCCTGCGCATGGGCAAGAAGCGGATTATTGCCGAAACCGGCGCCGGTCAGCACGGCGTGGCCACCGCCACCGTGTGCGCCCGTTTCGGCCTGGAGTGCGTTGTCTACATGGGCGCTGAAGACATGCGCCGCCAGGCGCTGAATGTGTTCCGCATGCGCCTGCTCGGTGCCACGGTGCAGCCCGTGACCGCCGGCACCGCCACCCTCAAGGACGCCACCAGCGAAGCGATCCGCGACTGGGTGACCAACGTGGAGAGCACCCACTACATCCTTGGTTCGGTGGCGGGCCCGCACCCGTTCCCGATGCTCGTGCGCGACTTCCACGCCGTGATCGGTGAGGAAACCAAGCGCCAGTGCCATGAGGCCTTCGGCCGCAATCCCGATGTGCTGGTGGCCTGCGTGGGCGGTGGCTCCAATGCCATGGGCCTGTTCCATCCCTTCGTGCAGGACACCGATGTGCGCCTGGTGGGTGTGGAAGCCGCCGGCGATGGTGTGGCCACGGGCCGCCATGCCGCCACGATCACCGAGGGCCGCGTGGGCGTGCTGCACGGCGCCATGAGCCTGCTGCTCCAGGACAGCGAAGGCCAGGTGCAGGAAGCCCACTCGATCAGCGCCGGTCTCGATTACCCCGGTGTTGGTCCCGAGCACAGCTACCTGAAAACCATTGGCCGGGCTGAATACGGCGCCGTCACCGATGCGGAAGCTCTCGATGCGCTGCAGCTGCTCTGCCGCCTCGAGGGAATCATCCCCGCCCTCGAAACGGCCCATGCCTTTG
>VGPQ01000196.1 GCA_016882555.1 Cyanobacteria bacterium M_surface_7_m2_040 | reverse complement strand
AGTCGTGCTCTGTTCTGCTGCCCTGAGCTCCTGCACCGGAGGCCGTCATGCTTCTTTGGCGACTGTATGGGCCTGGGCAGTGCTCGACCATCCGATCTTTACGGCCAGCATCACCCTGATTCGCACGGAGTTGGCCGCCATCGCCGCCAACGATGCGGCCCTTTGTGCCCAGTTGGCAGCCCTGGCGCCGCTGGAGCGAGAGGTGCTGGAGCGCTGCATCCACAGCAGCGGTGATCTGGCGATCGCCGCTGACCTGCGTTTTGCGCCGGTGCAGCTGGCCTGCAGCCGGGGACTGGCAGCCCTGCAGGCCGGCGCCCCGATTCTCTGCGACACCGCCATGGCCGCGGCCGCCGTGGGGCCGATGGCCCGCCGCACCCTGGGCAATCGGGTGCGGTGCCTGCTCGACTGGGCACCGGCCGACGCTCCGCCCGGCAGCACCCGCAGTGCGGCGGCGGTGGAGGCTGCCTGGGCCGAACTCACCAGTCGACTGGGAACGGCCATGGGCCAGGCGGCAACAGCCGACCCGGCGCCAGTGGTGCTGATCGGCAGTGCCCCGACCGCCCTCGAGCGGCTGCTGGATCTCGTGGAGGCGGGGGCGCCAGCGCCGGCGTTGTTGATTCGGCATGCCGGTGGGTTCGTGGGGGTGGCCGAGAGCAAACGCCGGCTGGCTGCGAGTGGCCTGGCCCAGCTGCGGCTGGAGGGCTCCAAGGGCGGCGCCGCACTGGTGGCCGCTGCCTGCAACGCCTTGCTGCGCCACGGCGCGCTTCAGGCGGCGAGCGCCCCGCCCTCTCCTTGAACGCTCACATGGCTGTTGGCCTCGATGCGGCCCAGCACCTGGCGCGCCCGCAGCACCACCGTTGCCGGCACACCGGCCAGACGAGCCGCCTCAATGCCATAGCTGCGGCTGGCGCCGCCGGGGGCCACCCGGTGCAGAAACACCAGGGCGTCGCCGGTCTCCTCCACCAGCACCTGGGCATTGGCGGCGTTGGGCAGCAGCTCGGCCAGCGCATTGAGCTCGTGGTAGTGAGTGGCGAAAATGCTGCGGGCGCCGATGGTTTCCGCCAGATGCTCGGCTACGGCCCAGGCGATCGCCAGGCCGTCGAAGGTGGCGGTGCCGCGGCCGATCTCATCGAGCAGCACCAGCGAGCGGCGGCTGGCATGGTGCAGGATGTTGGCCGTTTCGGCCATCTCCACCATGAAGGTGGACTGGCCGGCCGCCAAATCGTCGCCGGCGCCTACCCGCGTGAAGATGCGGTCGGCGATGCCCAGCCGTGCCGACGCGGCCGGGATCCAGCTGCCGATCTGGGCCATCAGTTGGAGCAGCCCGATCTGGCGCAGGTAGCAGCTCTTGCCGCTGGCATTGGGGCCGGTGAGGATCACCAGGTCGGGATGGCCGCCGCCGGGGTCTGAGCCCAGCACCGCGTCGTTCGGGGTGAAGGGCTCCGCCACCAGCAGCTGCTCCACCACCGGATGGCGGCCGGCGTCGATCTGCAGCAGCCGCGCTTCGGGCCCCTCGGGATCGGTGATCTCCGGGCAGCAGTAACCACTGGTGGCGGCTAGCTCCGCCAGGCTGGCGAGGGCATCGAGCTCGGCCACCAGCCGGGCTGCCGTGCGCACCGCTGCAGCCTCCTCGCCCACCCGGGAGCGCAGCGCGCAGAACAGGTCGTACTCGCGCTGGCTGGCGCGGGCCTTGAGCTGCAGGATCTGGCCTTCGCGGGTTTTGAGCGCCGGGGTCACGAAGCGCTCCTCGTTGGCCAGGGTCTGGCGCCGGATCCAGTGATCCGGCACCGTGGCCGCCTTGGCCCGGCTCACCGCCAGGAAATAGCCGAAGGTGCGGTGGTACTGCAACTTGAGCGTGCTGATGCCGCTGGCGCGGCGCTCGCCCGCTTCCTGTTCGGCGAGCCAGGCGTCCTGGTCGTCGAGTTGGTTGCGCAGGGCATCGAGCAGGGGGTCGACGCCGTCATGGATCAGACCGCCTTCGCTCAACGACAGCGGCGGCGTGTCGACCAGCTGGTGGCGCAGCTCGGCCGCCAGGGCGTCGAGCTCGGGCCAGGGGCGGGCCAGGGCCTGCAGCGGGCCGCTGCGGCTGGGTTCGAGCAGGGCAGCCAGCTGGGGCAGGCGTTCGAGGCCCTCGGCCAGGCCCACCAGGTCCCGGGCTGAGGCGGTGCCGGCGCCGCAGCGCCCCGCCAGACGCTCAAGGTCACCCATGGCCCGCAGCAGCCGGCGGATGGCGCTGCGCAGGGGGCGGTTGGCCACCAGCTCGCTGACGGCGTCCTGGCGCCGCAGGATGGCGGCCCGTTCCACCAGCGGCGCTTCGATCCAGCGGCGCAGGCAGCGGCCGCCCATGGCGGTGTGGGTGCTGTCGAGGGCCCACAGCAGCGAGCCGTGCTGCCCGCCTGCCAGTTGGGTGCGGGTGAGCTCGAGGTTGCGGCGGGTGGCCGCATCGAGCACCAGGGCGTCGTCGGGATGCCAGGTGGTGGGCAGATCCAGCGGGATCTGCCCCTCGCTCGTGGTGCCGTCGAGGTAGGCCACGAGACCACCGGCGGCCCGCAGGGCCAGGGGCATCGCACCCAGGCCCAGGCCATCGAGGCTCGCCAGGCCGAAACGCGCTTTCAGGGTGGCGGCCGCTTCGTTGGAGGTGAACGGCGTGAGGGGCTGGGGGGTCTGGTGAATGGGCGCTGGACACCAGGGGTGGGGTTCAGCAGGCGCTTCAACACCACCAGTGGTGGAGGTCTGCTGGCTGCTGCCCAGCTCGGCTGCTGGAACCAGCAGCTCGGCCGCCTCCAGCTGCAGCAGCTCCTGGTGCAGGGCGGCGCTGCCTGAGCGCTGGGTGGCCCGGAACTCGCCGGTGCTCGCATCAGCCACCGCCAGCCCCCAGCCGCCGCTCTCCCACACCACCGCCGCCAGCCAGTTGTTGCGGCGGGCGCTGAGCATGCCCTCATCGATCACGGTGCCGGGGGTGAGCACCCGTGTGATCTCGCGGCGCAGCAGTTCGCCCTTGCCCGTTCCGCGGGCGCCGGCCTCTTCCACCTGATCGCAGAGGGCGACGCTGAGGCCGCGGCGCACCAGTTCGCCGCAGTAGCGCTCGGCGGCGTGGTGGGGGATCCCCGCCATCGGCACCCGCCCGATCCCCTTGCCCCCTTCCTTGCCGGTGAGGGTGAGCTCCAGCAGCCGCGACACGGTGATGGCGTCTTCGAAGAAGCACTCGAAGAAGTCGCCCAGGCGGTAGAGCAGCACGCGTTCGGGGTGTGCTGCCTTCAGCTCCACGTAGTGCCGCAGCATCGGTGTGAGCTGCTCTGGCTTGACCAGGTTGTGGTGATGCCAAGGGGGCAGCGCGTCGTCGGGGGCTGCGCTGGTGGGCTCGAGACCTGGGCGCTCACGGGAGGCCTGACGGTGGTGTGGGCGACTGCTGGCATCGGCAACCAGCGCCCTGTCGTTCTTGAGCTCTGCCGTCTTGCTGTTTGCTGCTTCGAGGGCGGCGGCCTTGTTGACAGGCGAGTCCAGAGCAGCCTGGTCCTCGGTCTCGGGGCTGAGCCCGAGGGCCTCGACCAGCGAAAGCTGTTGTTCGGCTTCCGCGGCCACGGGTCGTCCTGCGCAGGCGCCGATGGTAAGGCGATCTGCCGGGCCGGGCTTGCCGCTTCGGGTCGTCTTGTGGGTTCCAGCTTCATCTTGTGAAGGAAGCGCTCCTGGGCGCCGATGGCCCCAGCCCCGCGTGTGAGAATCCCGCCACTGGGTGCCGTACAGGTCAGTCCAGCCCCGCCGCTGCAGCAACCGACAGAGCCATGCAGATCCTCAACACCCTCACCGTTCTGGCCCTGGTGGTGATGTCGTTTGCGCTGATCGTGGCCGTGCCGGTGCTGTATGCCA
>VGPQ01000195.1 GCA_016882555.1 Cyanobacteria bacterium M_surface_7_m2_040 | reverse complement strand
AGGGGTGTTGGCTGCGGTAGGGAAGCGGCAGCCCCAGGGCGGCGCCATGCTCGGCCACCACAGCACCGGCAAGAATCATCGCCTCGGCCACCAGCAACCGCGACGCCGTCGGCTCGGTCACGTGCAGGCTGAGGTCGCCACCTGGGTCCACCTGAATGCGGCCTTCAGGTTGATCCAGCAGCAAGGCACCCTGGCTTTGGCGCCATTGGCGCCGCCGTTGCATCAGCGCATTGAGCTGCAGCAGCGCCGCCTCCTGGGGCGGCGCCAGCTCGATCAATTCGTCGGCGTCGGCATAACTGAGGCGGTAGGCGGGTCTGATCCAGCTGCGCTCGATGCCGTAGTGGGCCAGGGAACCATCGCCAGCCAGCTCCACCCAGAGGCTCCAGGCCGCACAGCGCTGACCCGCCCTCAGGCTCAGCCCCTGGGTCGACAGGACCCACGGAAACATCGGCTCGATGCCTCGAGCGAGATACAGGCTGGCGCCCCGACGTTGGGCTTCCTGGTCAAGGGGGTCGTCAGGTGTGATCAGGCGCCCCGGATCAGCGATGTGGATCCACAGCCGCTGCCGGCCCTCGGCATCCAGCTCCAGGCTGAGGGCATCGTCGATGTCCTGGGTGTCGTCATCGTCGATGGTGACGGCATGCAAAGCGGTGCGGTCCACCCGCCGCTCATCGCCAGGATGCAGGGCCTCGATCTGGTCGAGGCGCTCGGCGGCCAGGGCCTCCAGTTCCGGGCTGAAGCCCTGGGCCCAGGGGCTGCTGCGCAGCGCTGGCAAGGCATGGCGGTCCCATTGACCCAGATCGACCAGCAACTGACGAATCCCACCGGAATCCAAGGGGCACTTGGCCTGCCGTAGAGCCTCCTGCAAGGGGCTGTGCAACGGCTGATCACAGTCGCCTTCAGCCCAGCGGCGCAATAGGGCGAGATCGTCCTGCTCAGAGGCATTCAGGGAGCTCGGCAGCAGCGGCTGGCGACGTTGCAGCAGGTGCTGCCAGTGCTTGGTCTGGGCCTGTTGCAGGAGCTCGACATGCCGCTGCCGACGACACAGGCGAAGCTCCTGAAGGCTTCTGGCGGCGATGAGCCCATGCCGCTGGCTGAACCAGAGCTGATCGCCCTGGAGCCAAAGCCAGGCCGCTGCCGTCGCAGTGGCCCCGGTGCCGGATCCGGCCAGCTGCACCCAGTCGGTGAAACTCAGGTGTTCGCCGCTGCCGCTCAGCAACAGCCAGGCGGCAGCGACATCCCGGCGCTTGGGCCGTGCTGCCGCCAGCACGGTGTCACTCAGCTGCCAGGGGACTTCGCTGATGCGCTGTGGGCAGGTCCCCAGATGGGGATCCAGTGCTGCCAGCAGCACCACGCTGCGCGCCGGATGCTTGAGCAGTTTGCCCGCCTGTCCCTGGGCCACGGTGAGGCGCTGGCCGGCAGTGGCGACCACCACCCCGAGGCGGGGTTGGCGAGCATCCAGCACTCCGATCAGGTCTCCCCGCTGCATGGGGAAACGGCTGGCTGCGGCCTCAGCCTTCCGGATTCACAAACGGCAGCAGGGCGACGATGCGGGCACGTTTGACCGCATTGGTGAGGTCACGCTGCTGCTTGGCCGTGAGTCCGGTCAGGCGGCGGGGCAGGATCTTGCCGCGTTCGGTGATGAACTTCTTGAGCAGATCGACATCCTTGTAATCGATCGGATCACCAGGCTTGATCGGCGACAGACGCTTTTTGAAAAATGAGCTCGACATGGAAAGGCGGGAGAGGAATCAACGTTGAGAGAGAAGAAATGCCGCAGTCGGCTGACGTCTCACTTGATCTCCTTGTGGATCGTCGTGGCGTTGCAATGCGGGCAGAACTTCTTGAGCTCAAGCCTTTCTGTCGTGTTGCGGCGGTTCTTTTCGGTGGTGTAGCGGGACACACCGGGAGACCGCTTGGCGGGGTTGGACCGGCATTCGGTGCACTCGAGAGTGATCACGATCCGGACGCCCTTGTTCTTGGCCATGGGAAGGACGTTGCGCCGCGTAAGCGAAGCGAAGTGACAATTACCCACCCTACCTGCCGGCCGGCCCTGCTCTGGTCAATCCCTAAAGTCACAGTTCCGTCTGCGGCTGTTCATGCGCGTCTCGCTCCAGTGGCTCCAGGAGCTGGTTCAGACGAGTGCAGCCGAGCTCGAACCGGCCAGCCTCGCCGAACGCCTCTCGATCGCTGGATTTGAAGTGGAGGAGATCCTGGATCTGCGCCAGCAGGCAGCCGGCGTGGTGGTGGGCCTGGTGAGGGACCGCCAGCCCCATCCCGATGCCACCAAGCTCAGCGTTTGTCAGGTCGATGTCGGGGCCGCAGAACCGCTGCAGATCGTTTGCGGCGCAGCCAATGTGCGCAGCGGCATCCATGTGCCCGTGGCGCTGGTGGGCAGCACCCTGCCGGCCGTCAAGCTCACGATCAAGCCTGCCGAGCTGCGTGGTGTGGCCAGCAGCGGCATGATCTGTTCGCTCAGCGAGCTCGGCCTGGCCGATCGCAGCGACGGCATCGCCATTCTCGATGAGCTGTTGGCAGAGCTGCCGCCGCTCGGCAGCCCGGTAGCCAGCAGCTTTGGGCTCGACGACACGGTGCTGGAGCTGGCGATCACCGCCAACCGCCCCGATGGGCTGTCGATGCTGGGGATTGCGCGTGAGGTGGCGGCCCTGGTCGGCGGCAGCACCCTGGTGCCGACGGCCAAGGCCTTGCCCGCTGCCGCATTGCCCATCCCCCCCGGGCAGCAGCGCAGCATCGAGCAGGGTGGCCTGTTCAGCATCACGGCGTTGGATGCTGTGCAGGTGGGCCCCTCGCCGCAATGGCTGCAACAGCGGCTTAAAAAAGCCGGCGTTCGCGCCATCAACAACGTTGTGGACATCACCAATCTGGTGATGCTGGAAACCGGCCAACCGCTGCATGCCTTTGACAGTGCAGCTCTCGCTGCCCTCAGCGATGGAGCGGCCGATCCGGCTGCCATCGGGCTGCGGCAGGGGCGCCTGGGTGAGCGCTTCACCGCCCTGGATGGCGAGACCCGCAGCCTCAGCCCCGAGGCGTTGGTCGTGACCTATGCCGACACACCCATCGCCCTCGCTGGCGTGATCGGTGGCGAGGCTGAGGCGGTGAACAGTTCCACCACCAGCATCTGGCTTGAGGCGGCCGTGTTTGCCCCCCAGGCGGTGCGCATCTCGGCCCGCAGCCTCGGGCTGCGCACCGAAGCCAGCAGTCGCTTTGAGAAAGGCCTGGCCCCGCAGGCCACCCTCACAGCTGCTGATCGGGCCGTGGCCCTGCTGCAGGAGCTCTGCGGTGCCCAGGTTGGCCAGCGCTGGGTGCATCAGCGGCCGGTGCTCGACCCCGAACCGATCGAGCTGCGCCGCGATGCGCTGCACAACCTGCTCGGGCCGCTGCAGGACAGCACCGCAGGAGCTGAGCTGCACGATCTTGATGACGTCCGGATCTGCCAGACCTTGGAAGCGATCGGCTGCCATCTGAGTGCGACCGACGAGGGTTGGCAGGTGCAGGTGCCGCCGCAGCGGGCGATCGATCTGCAGCGGGAGGTGGATCTGATCGAAGAAGTGGCCCGCCTGGTTGGCTACGACAGTTTTGCGGCCCATCTCCCTGACCCCCTGGCGCCGGGTGGGCTCGAGCCGCAGCAACAGATCAAGCGCCGCCTGCGCCGTGCCCTCTGCGCAGCCGGACTGCAGGAGATCTGCAGTTTTTCTTTGGTGGCCGAAGCACCACAACGGGTTCCCCTGGCCAATCCATTGCTCGCCGACTACGGTCACCTGCGCGATGCCTTGCACGGCGAGCTGCTCGCAGCGGCCCGGCGCAATCTGCAGAGTGGTCAGAGCGGATTCTGGGGCTTTGAACTCGGCACG
>VGPQ01000194.1 GCA_016882555.1 Cyanobacteria bacterium M_surface_7_m2_040 | reverse complement strand
CCTTCACGGCGGCGCGCCCCCGTGCCAGCTGCCGCAACGCCCTGACCTGCTCCACCGTGGCCGGCGGTCCGAAGCCCGAACCGGTCTTGAGAAAGCTGGCGCCGGCATCGATGCTCACCTCCACCAACAGCTCCAGCGCCTGCGGCGTGAGCTTGCCGGCCTCCAGGATCACCTTGAACGGCAGTCCCAGCTCGGCGATGCCGGCCAGATCGCTCAGCAGGGTTGCGCCGTCGCCATCGCTGAGCGCGCCGAAGTCGGGCACCACATCGAGCTCGTCGGCCCCCTGGGCCGCAGCCAGCTCAGCTTCGGCGCGCTTGATTGCGGCCGGCACCGCCCCAAACGGAAAGCCGATCACCGAGACCAGCTTCGGCACACCGCTTTGCCCCGCGCCGCTGCGGGGCAGCCGCTCGCGGGCCAGCGCCAGCCAGCGGGAGGCCACGCACACACCGGCAAAACCGAAGTGGCGGGCCTCGTCGCAGCAGCGCTCGATCGCCTCGCGCCCGGCGAGAGGGTCGAGCTGGGCGTGATCGATCAGGGGGGCCAGATCGGGCCGCTCAGCGCTCAAGGGGAATCGCTCCGCAGAGTCCGTGGAAGCAACGATGGCCTGGGGTGAACGGTGGCCTAGTCCTTGGCCTGAATCACGCCAAAACCGCCGTGGTTGCGCCGGTAAGCCACCTGGATCTGACCGCTCTCCTTGTCTTTGAAGACATAGAAGTCGTGGTCGATCACCTCGAGCTGGTGAATCGCGTCCTCCACAGCCATGGCCGGCATGTCGAAGTACTTGCGGCGCACGCCGCGGCTGGGGGTGGCGGCCTCCTTGCCGTCGGTGAGGGTTGAGCCGGGGGGCGGCAGGGTGGCGGCGCCGGCTTCTTCGTCGCGGGCCGAGCGGTGCACCGGCCCGTGGCTGCGCTCGTGCAGCCGCTCGCGGAAGCGGTTGAGCTGGCGGGTCAGCTTGCTGGCCACCAGGTCGATGCTGGCGTAGAGGTTGTCACTGCGCTCCTGGGCCCTGATCACGGTGCCGTTGGCAAACATGGTGACTTCGGCGGTCTGCTGGGGCACCCGCGGGTTGCGGGCCACCGACAGATGCACGTCGGCTTCCTTGACCATCCCCTCGAAGTGGTTGATGGCGCGGGTGAGCTTGGTTTCGGTGTACTCCCGGATGGCGGGGGTCACCTCGAGATTGCGGCCGTGGATGAGCAGTTTCATCAGCTTGTCAGGCCTCCTGTGCTCAGGTTGGTTCAACGCTAGGAAGGCCTGATGGATCGCACCACAGCCGACGCAATCCTTCGTGAAGCGCCTGCTCTGGTGCCGTTTGAGCAGGGGTTGGCGCAGCAGCGCGCCGGGCTGCAGCGCTTGCTCGCCGAGCCCACGGGGCCCGAACTGGTGCTGTTGCTGGAGCACGAGCCCTGTTACACCCTGGGCCGCGGTGCCAACACGGCCTTTCTGCGCTTTGATCCGGCCGATCCGCCCCATCCGCTGTTGCGCATCGACCGCGGCGGTGAGGTGACCCACCACTGCCCCGGACAGCTGGTGCTCTACCCGGTGCTCAACCTGCAGCGCCATGGCGCCGACCTGCACCTCTATCTCAGGGCATTGGAGCAGGTGGTGCTCGATGTGCTCGACGCCCTGGCGCTGCCTGGCGAGCGCAGCACGGGCCAGACCGGGGTCTGGCTCGAGGGCCGCAAGGTGGCGGCCATCGGCGTGGGCGCGCGCCGCTGGATCAGTCAGCACGGCCTTGCCCTCAACGTCGACTGTGATCTGGCGGGCTTTGCCGCGATCGTGCCCTGCGGCATCAGCGACCGGCCGGTGGGGCGCCTGGCCGATTGGATTCCCGGTCTGAGCGGAGCCCAGGTGCGGCCCCTGCTGCTGGATGCCTTCGCCGCGCGCTTTGGTTTGCGGCTGATCCGGCAGCCCTGGCCTGCCTTGGGCGACTGCAGCCTGGGCGCCTGAGCCCTCGGCGACTGCCGAAATGCGGCATGGCCAGTTCTGTGTCGTTCCCCCAGGGGCTCCTCAAGGTGGACACAATTGTGTCCACCTTCCCAAGACCCACAGCCATGGTTCGGCCGTCCCGCTCTGCCGAGATCGTTTGGAGCGGCAGCCGCCAGGACCAGCACGCCCTGGCGGCGCGGGATGACTGGAGCCGGTTGAACCGCATCGACCAGCTGTGGGCTCCATTGGCCAGCCGCTACGGCGAGGCGATCGCCCTGGAGGCCCCCCACGCCACCCCGCCTGAAACCCTGAGCTACCGCGCGCTCAGCGACGGCATCGAGGCCGCGGCTGCCGGGTTTGGGGCCCTGGGCGTCAACCCCGGCAGCGTGGTTGCCCTGTTCGCCGAAAACGGGCCCCGCTGGCTGCAGGCCGACCAGGGGATCATGCGCTGCGGCGCCGCCGATGCGGTGCGCGGCAGCAGTGCCCCGGTCGAAGAGCTCCGCTACATCCTTGACGATTGCGGCGCCATCGGTCTGGTGGTGGAGTCGCCGGCCTTGCTGGAGCGTCTGTCGCTTACGGCTGTGCAGGTCCAGCGGCTGCGCTTCGTGGTGGTGTTGCAGGGAGAGCGGGACGCCCTCACGCCGCGAGCGGCTGGCGGCCCCATGGTGCTCTGCAGCTGGGAGGAGCTGTTGGCCCGCGGCGCCGCGGCTGGGGCCGCAGGGCAGGCGCCGCCCCCAGCAGCTGATGCGGCCGGCCTCGCCACGATCCTGTACACCTCAGGCACCACCGGCGAGCCGAAGGGCGTGCCCCTGAGCCACGCCAACCTGCTGCACCAGCTCCGCAGCCTGGGGGTGGCGGTGAACCCCAGACCCGGCGATCGGGTGCTGAGTGTGCTGCCGATCTGGCATGCCTACGAGCGCAGCGCCGAGTACTTCCTGTTCTCGTGTGGGGCGCGGCAGACTTACACCACGCTCAAGCAGCTGCGCAACGACCTGCAGGCGGTGCGGCCCCACTATCTGATCAGCGTGCCGCGGCTGTGGGAGGCCCTGCTTTCGGGCTTCGAGGATGCCCTGGCGGCGATGCCGGCGGCGCGCCAACGCCTCATCGGCGGTGCCCTGGCCAACAGCCGTGCCTTCGGTCTGGCCCGCCGCCGGGCCCAGGACCTGACCCTTACCCCCGAGCCGGCGACGGTGCGCCTGGCGGCGGCGGCCCAGGCGCTGCTGCGCTGGCCGGGCCATGCCCTGGCCAGCCAACTCATCTGGCCCAAGGTGCGCAGCCAGTTGGTGGGTGGGCGCCTGCGCACGGCGATCAGCGGCGGCGGCGCCCTGGCGATCCACGTCGATGGCTTCTTTGAAGCCATCGGCATCGAGCTGCTGGTGGGCTATGGCCTCACCGAAACCAGCCCGGTGCTCAGTTGCCGCCGGCGCTGGTGCAACCGCCGCGGCAGTTCGGGCCAGCCGCTCGCCGGCACGTCGATCCGCGTGGTTGACCCCGACACCCGCGCCACGCTGGCGGTGGGCCAGCGCGGGCTGGTGCTGGCCAAGGGCCCCCAGGTGATGGCGGGCTATTTCGGCAAGCCCGAGGCCACAGCCAAGGTGCTCGACCCCAGCGGTTGGTTCGACACCGGCGATCTGGGTTGCCTGCTGGCCGACGGGACGCTCGTGCTCACGGGCCGGGCCAAGGACACGATCGTGCTCAGCAGCGGCGAAAACATCGAACCCGGCCCGCTCGAAGAGGCCCTGGTGGCCAGCCCGCTGATCGAGCAGGTGATGCTCGTGGGCCAGGACCAGCGCAAGCTCGGTGCCCTGCTGGTGCTCAAGTCCGAGGCGCTCGAAGCCTTTGCGGCCGCCGCTGGACTCCCTGCACCCCAGGCCTCGGCAGGGGATGGGTCTGCCGTGGCTGACCCTGCCCTGCTCAAGGCCCTGACCCGCGAATGCAACCGTCTGCTGG
>VGPQ01000193.1 GCA_016882555.1 Cyanobacteria bacterium M_surface_7_m2_040 | reverse complement strand
TGGAGCCCGGCGCAGTGGCAGCGCGAGCTTGAGGATCCCCGACGCCCCGGGCTGGGCCTGTGGCATCACGCGCGCTTGCTGGCGATGGCCAGCGGCTGGCTGGTGGTGGATGAGCTGCACATCACCCTGGTGGCCACAGATCCGGCCCATCGCCGTCAGGGCCTGGGTCGTCAGGTGCTGGCGGCCCTGTTGGCAGCGGCCCTGGAGCAGGGTGCCAGCCGCGCCACCCTGGAGGTGGCGGCGACCAATCCGGCGGCGCTTGCCCTCTACAGCGGGTTGGGCTTCAGCGTGGCGGGTGTTCGTCGCGGTTACTACCGCAATGGAGACGACGCCCTGATCCAATGGCTGCGGCTTGACCCATCACCGCTGCCGCCCAGGTAGGGAAAACCGACATTTCTTGTCGATTAATCCCCCTACTTTTTGCTGTTGAAGTATCTCTCACTACCTCGATAAGTCCTTTGGCAGCAGCGCTTCTGCCAGCTTTCCGCCGCAGATCACAACACCCCGGTCAACCCTGATAGGTTGGAGTCATCAAGCGTTGGTCCGGCCATGTTCGAGCGATTTACCGAGAAGGCCATCAAGGTGATCATGCTGGCCCAGGAAGAGGCCAGACGTCTCGGACACAACTTTGTGGGTACCGAGCAAATCCTGCTGGGCCTGATTGGCGAGGGCACGGGCGTCGCCGCCAAGGTGCTCAAGTCGATGGGGGTCAACCTCAAGGACGCCCGCGTTGAGGTCGAAAAGATCATCGGCCGTGGCTCGGGCTTCGTGGCTGTGGAGATCCCCTTCACACCCCGGGCCAAGCGGGTGCTGGAGCTCTCGCTGGAAGAGGCGCGCCAGCTGGGCCACAATTACATCGGCACCGAGCACCTGCTGCTGGGCCTGATCCGCGAAGGTGAAGGCGTGGCCGCGCGGGTGCTCGAAAACCTCGGCGTTGACCTGGCCAAGGTGCGCACCCAGGTGATCCGCATGCTCGGCGAGACCGCCGAGGTGGCAGCCGGCAGCGGCGGCGGCAAGGGATCCACCAAGACCCCCACCCTTGATGAGTTCGGCAGCAACCTCACCCAGCAGGCTTCCGACGGCAAGCTCGACCCGGTGGTCGGCCGTCAGACCGAGATCGAGCGGGTGATCCAGATCCTGGGCCGCCGCACCAAGAACAACCCGGTGCTGATCGGTGAGCCCGGCGTCGGCAAGACCGCCATCGCCGAGGGCTTGGCCCAGCGCATCAACAGCGGCGATGTGCCCGACATCCTTGAAGACAAACGGGTGCTCACCCTCGACATCGGCCTGTTGGTGGCCGGCACCAAGTACCGCGGTGAGTTTGAGGAGCGCCTCAAAAAAATCATGGAGGAGATCCGCGGTGCGGGCAACGTGATCCTGGTGATCGACGAAGTCCACACCCTGATCGGGGCCGGTGCCGCTGAAGGCGCCATCGACGCCGCCAACATCCTCAAGCCCGCCCTGGCCCGCGGCGAGCTGCAGTGCATCGGCGCCACCACCCTCGATGAGTACCGCAAGCACATCGAGCGCGATGCGGCCCTTGAGCGGCGCTTCCAGCCGGTGATGGTGGGTGAGCCCTCGGTCGACGACACGATCGAGATCCTGCGCGGTCTCAAGGAGCGCTACGAAGCCCACCACCGCCTCAAGATCGCCGACGAGGCCCTGGTGGCGGCGGCGACCCTGGGGGATCGCTACATCTCCGACCGCTTCCTGCCCGACAAGGCCATTGACCTGATCGATGAGGCCGGCAGCCGCGTGCGCCTGCTCAATTCCAAGCTTCCACCGGCCGCCAAGGAGATCGACAAGCAGCTGCGTGCGGTGCAGAAGGAGAAGGAAGACGCGGTGCGCGAGCAGGACTTCACCAAGGCCGGTGAGCTGCGCGACAAGGAGGTGGAGCTGCGCGAGCAGATCCGCACGATCCTCGCGACCCGCAAAGATGAGGAGCCGGCTGCAGCCGAGTCGGCTGAAGCCGCCGCCGCCCCCGCCGATCCTGCGGCCGCCCCCGCCCCCCTGGCCGGCGACAGCGAGCGCGCTCCGGTGGTCACCGAGGAAGACATCGCCCAGATCGTCGCCTCCTGGACCGGCGTGCCGGTGCAGAAGCTCACCGAGAGCGAGTCGGTGAAGCTGCTCAACATGGAGGAGACCCTGCACCAGCGCCTGATCGGCCAGGACGAGGCCGTCAAGGCCGTGTCACGGGCCATCCGCCGCGCCCGGGTGGGTCTCAAGAACCCCAACCGCCCGATCGCCAGCTTCATCTTCAGCGGCCCCACTGGCGTGGGCAAAACCGAGCTCACCAAGGCGCTTGCCGCCTACTTCTTCGGCAGCGAGGAGGCGATGATCCGCCTCGACATGTCGGAGTTCATGGAGCGGCACACGGTCAGCAAGCTGATCGGCTCGCCCCCGGGCTACGTGGGCTTCAACGAAGGCGGTCAGCTCACCGAAGCGGTGCGCCGCCGCCCCTACACCGTGGTGCTCTTTGACGAGATCGAGAAGGCCCACCCCGATGTGTTCAACCTGCTGCTGCAGCTGCTGGAAGACGGTCGTCTCACCGATTCGAAGGGCCGCACCGTCGACTTCAAGAACACCCTGATCATCATGACCTCGAACATCGGTTCGAAGGTCATCGAGAAGGGGGGTGGCGGCCTCGGTTTCGAGTTCGGCGGCGGCGATGCGGAGGAAACCCAGTACAACCGCATCCGCTCGCTGGTGAACGAGGAGCTCAAGCAGTACTTCCGGCCCGAGTTCCTCAACCGCCTCGACGAGATCATCGTCTTCCGCCAGCTCAGCCGCGACGAGGTCAAGGAGATCTCCGAGATCATGCTCAAGGAGGTCTTCGGCCGCATGCTCGAGAAGGGCATCGCCTTGACCGTCACCGAAGCCTTCAAGGAGCGGCTCGTCGATGAGGGTTACAACCCCAGCTATGGCGCCCGTCCGCTGCGGCGTGCGGTGATGCGCCTGCTCGAGGATTCGCTCGCTGAGGAGTTCCTCAGTGGCCGCATCGGCGAGGGGGATGCCGCTGTCGTCGACATCGATGCCGACAAGCAGGTGGTGATTCGCAAGCAGGGCGTCGAAACGCCGTCTGTGCCTCAGCTCGCCAGCGTGTGAGCGAAGATCACGGCATGACCGCTGCGGCCCATGCCATAGCTCCTGAGCGGGTGCTGCGCGGATGCGGTGCCTGGGATGAGGCGCTGGGACTGATCCCGGCCCTCTGCACCCGGCCCCTGCTGCTCGGCCGCAGCGATGCCACCGCAAGCCTGCGGGCCGAGCTGGCGAGCCAGTTGCTGCAGGCAGGGCTGCAGCCTGTGCCGGCGTTGCTTCGGGCCGACTGTTGCGATCCAGCCCTGGCCGAGCTGGCCGAGCTGGCCGCGGCCAACGGCTGCGACGGTGTGATCCCGATCGGCGGCGGCAAGGTGCTCGATGCCGGCAAGCTGCTGGCCGACCGCCTGGGCCTGCCCTGCGTCACCGTGCCCACCAGCGCCGCCACCTGTGCGGGCTGGACGGCCCTGGCCAACGTGTATTCCCCCGAGGGCGCCTTTCGCTACGACGTGGCGCTGCAGCGCTGCCCGGATCTGCTGGTGTTTGACCACGGCCTGGTGCGCCAGGCCCCACCGCGCACCCTGGCCAGCGGCATCGCCGATGCCATGGCCAAGTGGTATGAGGCCTCGGTGAGCAGCGGCGGCAGCAGCGATGGCCTGATCCAGCAGGCGGTGCAGATGGCGCGGGTGCTGCGCGATCAGCTGTTGCTCGATGCCGAAGCCGCCCTGGCCGATCCTGCGTCAGACGCCTGGGTGCGGGTGGCTGAAGCCTGCGGCCTCACCGCCGGCCTCATCGGTGGCATCGGTGGTGCCCGCTGCCGCACGGTGGCGGCCCATGCGGTGCACAAC
>VGPQ01000192.1 GCA_016882555.1 Cyanobacteria bacterium M_surface_7_m2_040 | reverse complement strand
GTAAAAACCCCCTGCAGCAAAGGGTTTTTTAAAAACGGAGGGGGTGGGATTCGAACCCACGGTGCCTTGCGGCACGCCGGTTTTCAAGACCGGAGCCATCAACCACTCGACCACCCCTCCAGGCGGCTGCCGAAGCATGTTCGGCAAGGCCATGATCCCATCGCGGGGCCACTCGCACCAGAGCGGTTGCGCGTCTCATGAGACATGGGCGAGACTGCAAGACATGGTGTGGATGGGCCCCTCCCGTCGTCGTTGTTGGATTGCCATGGCTGTTGTCAGTACTGACCTGCTCGCCAGTCAGGCCCGTTTGCTGGCCGACATGATCGAGACCCTGCCGGTGAGCCTGGCGCCGATCGACCAGCACGCCCGCTGCCGCGACCTGCTGGCCCAGCTGGAACGGGCGCTCACAGCGCTTCCAGCCGCCGCCTTGGGCTGAGTGTGGGGTTGCTGTGGGTGTGCAGCGTGAGGCTCAGCGCACAGGCGCGCCGCAGTCGCTCAGGCGGGCGATCTCGGCCAGATCAGGCTGGCCTGACGACACCAGCCCAGGATCAACCCCTGCCAGCGCCTCGAGATGCCGGTTTAGCTGGGCCTCCAGCCGCTGGCGCCGTTCACGTTGGCTGCGCTGCCAACGCTTGCGGCGTTGCTGCTCATCCAGCCTCCAGGCGGTGAGCGCGGCCCCATAGCGCTCCTCATCCAACTGGCGATCCAGCTGACTGAAGCGGCTGGCCAGCTGGGGGTCAAGCGGCTTGGGCTTTGGGGTGGGCCGGTAGATCTGGGCGGCCATGGCGCGCAGGGCCTGCTGACCCGAACGGATCAGGGCCAGCTGCTGCTCGATCGCGGAGCGCCGCTTGAGGCAGCGCTCCTGGGCCTGCCGCCGCTGCCAGGCCTGCTGCTGTTGCCACCAGGTGCCGCAGCCGGCCAGCAACAGTGCTGCCATGATCAGCACCCAGAGTCGTGGGGCCAGCTTCGGCGGCATGGCTGAACGGCTGTGGTCAGCGGATGAAGGGTCTTAATTGTTGCCGGGTTTGGCCAGCGGCAGCAGGCACTTGTCGGAATCACAGCCGGCAGGGCCGGCCTCCACCAGTTCGCCGCGGTCGTAGCGCTGCAGGGCTTCGAAGAAGCACTCGGTGCGGCGGCGGGCTGCCACCTCGGCGGTCAGCCGTTGGTAGGTGGCGGCATCGATGGGCTCAAACGGGAGCCGCGGGAAGGTGGCATTGGCGTCGAAACGGGCCAGCAGGGCCGCCGAGATGTAGCCCTCACCCTCGTGAATGGCCGCGTGGATGGCGTCGGCCAGGGGCTCGATCTCGTTGTCACGGAACTCCACCGTGGCGCTCGTGTTGTGGGCGGTGTAGTGCTTCTGCACCTGCATGTAGAAGTCGAACTGGGCCATCGCCGAGAAGTTGTTGATCTCCACCGCATCGGCGCCGGGGATGTTGGCCCAGCTCACCTCGGTGGGGATCTCCACCAGCCACTCGGTGCAGCGGGGATCGAACGGGTCGTCGAGCAGGCGGCCCTGCTCATCCTTGTCGCTCTGCGAGGGCACGATCGTGTAGCCGTACTCCATGCAGGCCAGGGCCACCGGATCGTTCTTGCGGAAGGTGATGCGGCGGATGAAGCGCTGGGCCTTGGGCGGATGCCAGCCGGGCGAGGCACCGGTGAGCAGGCTCTTGGTGCCGGCGGGCTGCACCGTGGTGCAGCGGTTGGGTCGGCGCAGGTTGTGGCGGTCGCAGTAGTCCCACACCGCCTCGTTGACGATCTGCTTCCAACGGCTCAGGTAGGCCGCCTCCTGCTGCTTGAAGCTCTGGCCCTCGGCGGTGTCGGGGCGGCCGGCCTCCCACCACTTGAGCCAGGGGGTGCCGAAGGCATGCACGAAGAAATCGAACAGGCCGGTGAAGCTCACGCCCACGATCGGATCCCAGGCGCGGCTCTGGCGGTAGCGCTCCACCTCGAAGCGGTGGTTGAGCAGGCAGGCCACGGCCAGGCCGCCGGCCTTGAAGGCATCTTCCTGGGCCTTGTGGTCGGCCGGATCGATCTGGTTCAGATGGATCTCGGCCAGGTTGCAGTGGAAGTCGGCGCCCAGGATCTCACCGCAGGGGTTGAGGCCGTAGCGACCGAGGCGATGCTCCAGCTCGGCCGGGGTGATCTCGCTGTGGTGCAGGGTGAGCCAGCGGCCCGCCTCCTCGCGGCCCTGATCGCAGTAGATGTCGACAAACTCGGCCCGCAGTTCGGGCGTGGGCAGCAGATCGGCGTTGGAGCGGGCGATGGCTTCGGGCGCGAACTGGATCGCGCCTTCGCCGCTCTGGAACTGCTTGGTGACGGCCTCGAGCACCACCTCGCGGCTCGGCTTGGTGTGGAACACGCGGGTGTGGTTGGCCATGCGCAGGGCATCGCGCTCGGGGTCGATGCGCCAGTTGCCGGCCTCGTCCTGCTGCCAGAGGTTGTCCTTGGCGCCGGCGGCAGCGAGGTCATCGGCGGCGAACTGGCGCATGCCGGCGCTGCGGCGAATGTTGCCGGCCACGATCGTGACGGCGGCCTCGTCGATCAGCAGGCAGCACTCCACCGAGGTGAGCTGGCGGCCGATCGCCTTGTTGAGGATCTGGGCGACGCGGGGGTAGAGGTCCTTGAGCTTGACCGGGTTGGCCATGCCGCCGAAGCCCTTGAGGGTTTCGCCCACCGGACGCACGTCCGACAGGTCGACACTGATGTGAATGTCGCCGCTGAAGCGAGCGTCGCTGCAGAGGTAGAGCAGCTGCTGGTAGCTGTCGACCCAGCCGCGGCGGGTGTCGCCCACCTTGATGCTCACCCGGTTGGCATCAATCTGAGTGGTGGTGTGCTGCTGGCGCGCGCCGGCCGGGGTGGAGCCGATGTCGGTGACGCCCTCAATCACCAGGCGATTGCGCACCGCCGGCAGCTGCTCGATCAGACGCGGCTCGATGATGGCGCCGGTGCCGCAGCCCATCATCGCCAGGTCCATCATCAGACCGAAGGCATCCCAGTCCACCAGGTTGGTGGAGGTGCAGTTGTAGGCCCCGGAGAAGTTTTCGGCCCGTTCGATCCACTCGGTGCCGCCGATCCACAGCCAACGGCCCGAGGGCAGCGACTTCTGCTGCTGCTGCATGCGGCGCAGCAGGGTGACCTCCTCGTCGTTGAGATGGCCGAGCTTGCGCAGGCCCTCGAGGTTGCGGTCGCTCTTGCGGCTGTAGGTGCGGTAGAAGACCGGGTTGGCCGCCGGGGCAGTGGCCGGAAAGTCGTGGGTGCCCCCCTGGGCTCCAGCGTGGCCGGCGGGCCCTTCGAGGGTGGGGCCGGGGTGGTGCAGCGGGGTGCTGCCAGTGCTGCCGGGGCGGGAGGGGGTCAGGGTCACAGGGCGGCGCGGCGATCGGTGTCGGAACCATAACGCCACAGATGGGGTGTGCAAGCAGCTGTTGCCACCAGCCACAGTGTGGTGCCCGCCCCAGCGGTGACCCCCCTTGAAACGCACCTGTGAACCCGAGTTGATGGATGGGGCGGCCCAGGCCGCCGCCTACGCCGCCGCCGATTTCGCGGCCGGGGATCAGGCGTTTGTGGATCGCTTCGCTGCGCACTACGGGGCCATCGCAGGCCCGCTTCTGCTGGATCTGGGGTGCGGCCCCGGCAACATCACCCTGCGGCTGGCCGAACGGTTTCCATCGGCGCGGGTGCTGGGGGTGGACGGCGCCGCCGCCATGCTGCAGATCGCCCGCGATCGCCTGGAGGCTCAACCCCAGCGCTGGCCAGGGGTCACGCTTGTGCACGCGCTGCTGACCCCCCAGGGGCTCTGCCCAGCGCCGCCGCCGCTCAACGGCGCAGCCACAGGTCCTGCCGCCGAGGTGGCGATCCCAGGGGGATTCACGGCGGTGGTGGGCAATAGCCTGCT
>VGPQ01000191.1 GCA_016882555.1 Cyanobacteria bacterium M_surface_7_m2_040 | reverse complement strand
GCAGTCCCATGGCCAAGCGCGTTCAAGTGGTCCTCAATCAAGACGTGTACAGCCTCGGCAAGGACGGTGACCTGGTGGAGGTGGCCCCGGGCTACGCCCGCAACTTTCTGGTGCCCACCGGCAAGGCCGTGCCCGTGACCGCCGCCGTGCTGCGCCAGGTGGAGGCCCGCCGCGCCAAGGAGGCTGAGCGTCAGGCCGCCCTCAAGGCCGAAGCCGTGGCCTTCCGCACCGCCCTCGACACCATCGGCCGCTTCACGGTCAAGAAGCAGACCGGTGGCGACGACGTGCTGTTTGGCACCGTGACCAACGCCGATGTGGCCGAGGCCATTGAATCGGCCACCAAGAAGGAGCTCGACCGCCGCGACATCACGGTTCCCGAGATTCACCGCACCGGCAACTACAAGGTGCAGGTCAAGCTGCACCCCGAGGTGACGGCCGAGATCAACCTCGAAGTGGTGAGCCACTGAGCGACCCAGCCAGTGAACAGCTGCTCTTGATCTGCGCGAGCCACCCCATCCATGGGGTGGCTTTTGTGTGGAGACACCACCTGCAGGGCCTGAACGGTGGTCAAACCGCCACCCTCCAGGCAGGATGAACAACCGGGCCGATGGGCCCTGCAGCCTCTGCCCCCATGGTGAGCGTTCCTCTCAATCAGCCAGGCCAAGGTGCGCAGCCGTTGCGCGGTGTGGACCGCGACCGGGAGGAGCGTTTCGAGGCGCTGCCCGACAGCGTGCCACCCCAGAACCTGGAGGCCGAAGAAGCCGTGCTGGGCGGCATCCTGCTCGACCCCGATGCCATCGGCCGGGTGGCCGACCTGCTGCAGCCGGAGGCCTTCTACCTGCGCGGCCACCGGGAGATCTACCGCACCGCCCTGATGCTGCACAGCCAGGGCAAACCCACCGACCTCACCGCGATGACGGCCTGGCTAGCCGACACCGGTGCGCTCGAGAAGGTGGGCGGCCAGGGGCGGCTGGTGGAACTGGTGGAGCGCACGATCTCCACCGCCTCCATCGAGCAGGTGGCGCGCCTGGTGATGGACAAATTCCTGAGGCGGCAGCTGATCCGCTCGGGCAACGACGTGATCGCCCTGGGCTTTGACCAGAGCAAGCCCATGGAGCAGGTGCTCGATGAGGCCGAGCAGAAGATCTTCGCCATCAGCCAGGAGAAACCCAGCAAGGGCCTCACCCCCACAGCCGAGATCCTCACCAGCACCTTCAACGAGATCGAAAGCCGCTCGCTGGGCACGTCGGTGGCGGGCATCCCGGTCAACTTCTACGACCTCGACGCCATCACCCAGGGCCTGCAGCGCAGCGATCTGATCATCGTGGCCGGCCGCCCGGCCATGGGCAAAACCTCGATCGTGCTCAACATCGCCAAGAACGTGGCCCAGCTGCACCAGCTGCCGGTGTGCGTGTTCTCGCTCGAGATGAGCAAGGAGCAGCTCACCTACCGCCTGCTGTCGATGGAAGTGGGCATCGAGAGCGGCCGCCTGCGCACCGGCCGCCTGCAGCAGGAGGAATGGCCGCTGCTGGGCCAGGGCATCAACAGCCTGGGCCAGCTGCCGCTGTTCATCGACGACAAGCCCAACAGCGGCGTGCTGGAGATGCGCTCGCTGTGCCGGCGGCTGATGGCCGAAACCGGCAAGGACCTGGGCCTGATCGTGATCGACTACCTGCAGCTGATGGAGGGCAGCACCCCCGACAACCGCGTGCAGGAGCTGAGCCGCATCACCCGCGGCCTCAAGGGCATGGCCCGCGAACTCAACGTGCCGGTGATGGCCCTCAGTCAGCTGAGCCGGGGCGTCGAGTCGCGCACCAACAAGCGCCCGATGCTGAGCGACCTGCGCGAATCGGGCTCGATCGAGCAGGACGCCGACCTGGTGCTGATGATCTACCGCGACGAGTACTACAACCCGGAAACTCCCGACCGCGGCATCACCGAGGTGATCGTCACCAAGCACCGCAACGGGCCGGTGGGCACCGTCAAGCTGCTGTTTGAGCCCCAGTTCACCCGCTTCCGCAACCTCGCTGCCTAACCGCCCATGCCATAGGCGACCACAGCGGCCACGTAGGCCTGTTGATCGGCCAACAGCTCAGGCGATTGGTCGATCTGGGTCGAAGGCGGGTCGATCACAAAATCGGGGGCACCGCGCCCGATCTCCAGGTTGAAATCGGCGAAGTGGTGAAAGGTGGAGTGGTGCACCACGGCCCCACGGCCCGGTGCTTCATCGAGGATGGCGGTGATCTGCTCGCGGCCGCTGGTGATCGAGTGGCTCGACAGCAGCACCTGCTGGGTGGCGGTGGTGGGGCGGATCACGCCTTCATGGGGGTGGGCCGGCAGCACCACGTGGCCTGGGATCAGGGTCTCAAACCCCAGCAGCGGGTGCTCGGCGCGCTTGCGGCAGATCTGCACGCCACCGTTCTGACCGGTGACCACGCAGGGGGTGTCGATCGTCGGGCAACCGGGGTTGACGTATTCGCTGTCACAGGGAAGACCCGGCCAGGTGCGCTTGAAGGTCTGGGTCTGGGTGACCGCCTCCAGGCAGCCGCCCAGGGCCAGCAGCGAAGTGCCCAGATCGGTGTGATCACGGGCGATCAGCAGCTGGGTGCCGGCCGCCACCGCCTGCTCCAGGGCCGCAAAAAAGGCCGGCTCGGGGCCATTGTCGAGGTCGGGGGCCATCAACCACACCTGGCCGTACGCGCCGGCGGCCAGGTCGCTGTGCAGCTGCTCGCGCGCTGCTCCGGAGGCGGGGTAGTCCTGCGCCGTGAGCGTGAAGCTGGGATCGATGGCCGTGCCGGCCTGGCGAATCTGCTCGGCCAGCAGCCTGAAGCGGGCGATGCACCAGTCGTTGGCGTCGGTGGCGATCGTGGACTGCAGCAGGGCGCGGTTGGCCGCAGCGGGGTTGGCCGACGTCATGGGGAACTGAAGCCCTGTCTTCTGGTCCCCCAGTGTGACGCCCGTGGCCGCCAGCTCTCAACCCCGAAACAACAGCTCGGGATCCACCGGCGCGCTGGCTGAGGCAGACGCCAGCCGCTGCTGCAGCGCCACGAAGGCCTCCCCGATGCGGGCCGGATCCAACGCGGTGTCTGCAGCCACCTGCCCCATGATCGACACCAGGCCCACACTGAGCCGCGGCGCCTCCGGGGCCAGCTCCTGGGCCAGCATCAACACCAGGGCCCGCAGGGCGGCCTTGCCGATGCCGATCGAAGCCACCGCTGCCACCGGGTGGTGGGCCATGCCGCCGCCGGTGAACAGCAAGGCGCCACCCCGCTGCCGCAAGGCCGGCAACAGCGCCTGTGCGGCAGCCAGGGCACCGACCACATCGACCTGCAGGTCGGCCGCCAGGCGAGCGGGCGCCAGGCTCGACGGCGGGCCCGGGGTCGGCACCACGGCGTTGTACGCCAGCACCACCGGCCCTTCGCCCGGCAGGACCGCCAACACCGCTGCCAACGCCTCCGGATCGGCCGCGTCAACTGCTTCCGTGGTCACCTCCACCCCCAGCTCCCGCAGCTCAGCCAGCGCGGCTCCATGCCGCTCGGGGCTGCGGCCCAGCAACAGCAGGTCACTGCCCTGGCGCGCAAAGGCCGTGGCGATGCCATGGCCCACGCCGATTCCGTAACCCACCACCACACACAGGGGCGTCGCCATCGGCATGCCTTGCAGATCTGCCCATCCTGAAGCGCCCGGGGCAATGGAGAATTGACTCCATGGCCCAGCACACCCCACCCACCGAATGCTTCGACGTGATCGTCGTGGGCGGCGGCCATGCCGGCTGCGAGGCCGCAATCACGGCCGCACGGCTGGGCTGCTCCACGGCCCTGTTCACCCTCAACCTGGACCGCATCGCCTGGCAGCCCTGCAACCCGGCCGTGGGCGGTCCGGCCAAGAGCCAGTTGGTGCACGAAGTCGA
>VGPQ01000190.1 GCA_016882555.1 Cyanobacteria bacterium M_surface_7_m2_040 | reverse complement strand
AAAGGGGCCTACGTTGCCCCCGGCAACTTGCTCGAGGTCATCTTCGCTCAGTTGCAATACCTCGGGCCCGCGAACCTCCACAACGGCTTTTGCCAATTCGGCAGCCGTCACCTCATAACCGGCTTTTGAGGCGTTGGTGACTGCATCTTCAATGGAAGCAGCGTTGGTGAAGATCTCCTTGTACAGACCAGTTCTCTCTTTAAGCTTGGTGGTCAGTTCGGCAACTCCGGCCACGACGAATGAACGAGACATTGATCAATTCCAATATATGCATTTCCCCAATGCCGCAGGAGTTTGTTGTATTTCTTTGAAATGGTTGCCAATGGTGGAGCTGAGTCTCTCTGCGCGAGAGGTTTGGCGCGTCTGCACGGGCCGGGGATGTTTTGAGGGGATGTTTTGATCTGATGATCGGATGCGTGCCTCCGTCGCAACCGTTACGTCTTTTCAGTTCTGTTCTGCCTAGAAGGCATCAATTCACGTTCAGCTGCCATGACCTCCGATCAGGCCGCCCAGTTGATCGACAACACCCTGGATCTGGTGCATCAGCGCCTCCAGGATCTCCAGGACCTCTCCCTGCAGGCGGAACACCAGGCCCTGGCCGACGAGTTTCGTGAATGGCGCCATCCCGTTGGCGGTCACATCGATCTGATGGTCTTCCCGGGGCTGGCGGGCCCCTGAGCGACTGCGGCGACCCCTTCGGCGCGGTGCAGCCAGCACCAGTAGGCCGCCCCGATGGCCACCGCGCAGACCAACCCGGTGATCGTGGAGCCCAGCAGGAGCCGGCCACCAAAGCCCCAGCCGAGCTGGGCCAGGCTCTCGCTGCGCAGGGCGCCGAGCCCTGGCCAGGCAGGCCCTGGGCCGATCAGCAGGCAGCCCAGCTGAAAGTTGAACCAGTAGAGCGGCACGTAGGTGAAGGGGTTGCTGATCCATGTGCCGGCAGCAGCCAGCAGGTGGTTGCCGCGCACCACGCTGGCCAGCCCGACCCCCAGCACGATCTGCAGCCCGAAGAACGGGTAGCAGCCGCAGAAGATGCCCGCTGCCAGCCCCCGGGCCCGTTGGCCAGGGGTGCCCTCCTGATGCCATAGCCACTGCAGCGCGCGGCGCAGCTGCCGCAGCAGGGCGTGGCGGGGTCGAGACTGGAGCATGGCGAGGGCCTGAGGGCGCTTGAGCGTTAACAGCAGCGACACCATTGCCGCCATCGCCACAGCGGTGGCGCCGGGGGAGGGCAGCGTCGCGATCGTACGCATCTCGGGCACTGACGCGGCGGCGATCGGCCGGCGGCTGTTTGCGGCACCCGGTCACCAGCCCTGGGATAGCCACCGTGTGCTCTACGGCCATGTGGTCGACCCGGCAAGTGGCGAGCGGGTCGATGAGGCGCTGCTGCTGTTTATGCGCGCCCCCCGCAGCTTCACCCGTGAAGACGTGGTTGAGCTGCACTGCCACGGCGGTCTGGCCTGTGTGCAGCGGGTGTTCGAGCTGGTGCTGGCGGCCGGGGCACGGCGGGCGCTGCCAGGCGAGTTCAGCCAGCGCGCCTTTCTGAACGGTCGCCTCGACCTCACACGGGCCGAAGCGATCAGTGATTTGATCGCGGCCCGCAGCCGGCGGGCGGCCCAGCTCGCCATGGCGGGCCTCGATGGCGGCCTGCAGCGGCGGCTCCAGGGCTTGCGCGCTCGGCTGCTGGATCAGTTGGCGGAGCTGGAGGCCCGCGTCGATTTCGAGGAGGATCTGCCCGCCCTCGATGCCGCTGCGCTGGTCAGCGAGCTGAGAGGGGTGTGCGCTGAGCTCGAGCAGCTGGTTGCCGAGGCACGGCAGGGGGAGCTGCTGCGCGAGGGCCTGCGGGTGGCCATCATCGGCAGCCCCAATGTGGGCAAATCAAGCCTGCTCAACCGGCTCAGCCGCCGCGAGCGGGCCATCGTCACCGACCTGCCCGGCACCACCCGCGACCTGCTGGAAAGCGAGTTGGTGCTCGAGGGCGTGCCGTTGACCCTGCTCGACACCGCCGGCATCCGCGACACCAACGATCCGATCGAGCGCCTGGGCATCGAACGCTCCCGCACAGCTCTGGCCAGTGCCGATGCGGTGCTGCTGCTGTTTGATCTCACGGCCGGATGGACCGAGGCGGAGGAGGCCCTGCGCCAGCAGGTGCCGCCGGGGGCGGTGCTGCTGATTGCGGCCAACAAGGCTGATCTGGCAGGGGTCACCCCTGGTTTGGTGAGCGCGGATCGCTCGGGTCTGGGGCCCGCGGCGGTGGCCCTCAGTGCTCTCAATGGGGCCGGCACCGACGCGCTGGTGGGCGAGCTGCTGCGCCGCTGCGGCGCCACCACCGCTCAGGGGCTGCAGGTGGCCCTCAACAGCCGTCAGCGCGATCTGGCGGCAGCCGCCGCCCACAGCCTGGGCCTGGTGCTGCAGGCGGCCGCACAGCAGCTGCCCTGGGATTTCTGGACCATTGATCTGCGCGGTGCCGTGCGCAGCCTTGGGGAGATCACCGGTGAGAGGTCACTGAAGCGGTGCTGGATCGTGTCTTCTCGCGCTTCTGCATTGGCAAGTGAGCGCCGCTCACGACAATGGACATGATCTGGCCCGAGGTCCCGGCCGGGCGCCCGCACTGACACCCCCCCCACCGCTGATGACTGCCGACCCCGTTCAGCCCTCTGCTGCGTCGATTGCCCAGCCCTCCACCCAGCCTTTGGAGAGCCTCACCCCCCAGCAGCGGGCCCTGCTGCAGATCGTCTGTTGGGTGGCCTGGGCTGATGGCGATTTTGCGCAGCAGGAGCGCGAGTTGCTCGGAAAGCTGGTGGCGCGGTTGCTGCAGCTGGATGCGGCCGATCCCGCGACCCAGGAGGCGGTCAGGGGGGTGGCGATGGAGCCGATGGTCGATGTGGATCTCGCCGCCCTGGTGGCTGTTCTCCATGACAGTGATGAACGCCGCCTGGCGGTCAAGCTGGCCCTGCAGATGGTCAGCATCAGTCAGGGGGCTGACGACGCGGCGGCCATCAATCCGGCCGAAAAGCAGGCGTACCGGCGCCTCGTGGAGGCCCTTGCCCTGAGCGAAGACGACATCCGCGAATCGGAGTGGGCTGCCCGTCAGGAGTTGGATCGCAAGCCCAGCCTGCTCGATCTGCTCGGTGGCGCGCTGGAGCGCTTTGGTGCCTGGCCCTCGGCCAAGGACCTGGATCCCCGCTTGCCGCTGGGTTACTGGCTGTGATCCGCGTCGCCGCCGTTGGCGGTGATGGCGATGTTGCTCTTGGCAAGGTGTCCACAATGGTGGTCACCTTCGCAACGGCGCTGCAGTGCAGCCAAGCCTCGGCCTGAGCCCTGACCTGGCGAACCAGCTGCGGGCCTGGCTGGCTGAAGACCTTGGCCGCGGCGATCTGACGGCGCCGGCTCTGGCTGGGGCGCAGGGCCGGGCCCATTGGATTGCCAAGGCGCCAGGCACCTTCTGCGGTGGGGTGCTGGTGGAGCCGCTGTTCGCCCAGCTGGACCCGACCACGGCGGTGCGCCTGCTCGTGGCCGATGGCGAACCGGTGCAGGCTGGTCAACGCCTGCTCGAGCTTCAGGGCAGTGCCGCAGCCCTGGTGGCGGGCGAACGCACGGCCCTCAACCTGGCGATGCGCCTCTCAGGTATCGCCACCGCCACCGCCGCCCTGGTGGCCCAGCTGGCCGGCACGGGGGTGCGCCTGGCCGACACCCGCAAGACCACGCCGGGGCTGCGGGTGCTCGAAAAGTACGCGGTGCGTTGCGGCGCCGGCATCAACCACCGCCTGGGGCTCGATGATGCGGCCATGCTCAAGGAGAACCACCTGGCCTGGAGCGGCGGGGTGGGCCTCGCCGTGGCGGCGGTGCGGGCTTCGGCCCCCTGGCCGGCGCGGGTGATCGTGGAGGCTGAAACGGCCGCCGAAGCCGAAGCGGCCGTG
>VGPQ01000189.1 GCA_016882555.1 Cyanobacteria bacterium M_surface_7_m2_040 | reverse complement strand
CGGCGAAAACGAACTGATGACCAAGGAGCTCATGAACAACGAACTGCTAAGCGGTGATGACCGTGCCTGAACTCTTCTGAGGTCTTCAGAGCCGCGCGGATTACTACGCGACCGTGGTGACATCCTCTTCTGCCTGAGCCCGCGGCTGGAACATGAACATCGAATAGATTACGTTGCGTCGCATCTGCGTCATCATTTCGAGGAACATGTCGTAGCCCTCGTTCTTGTATTCGATCAGCGGATCTTTCTGGCCGTAGCCGCGAAGTCCAACGGATTCACGCAACGCATCCATCGCCTGCAGATGCTCACGCCAGAGCGTATCGATCTGCTGCAGAATGAAGAAACGCTCAGCCTGGCGCATGAGGCCAGGACTGACCTGCTCAATCTGCCCTTCCTTGATGTCGTAAGCATTTCGCATCTGCTCCTGCAAAAAGGCTTTGAGTTCATCGATCTGCAGTCCAGCCAGCTGATCTGGGGTCAGGTCTTCAAGCAGATAAATGAATTCCTTGACCTTCTCCACAAGACTGGTGAAATCATTTTCTTCAGGCGGAAGGTCCGGATTCACATAGGCCTCGACAATGTCTTCGATGGTGCGTTCGCCGTATCCCAGCACCTGCAGCTTGAGATCCTGACCTTCCAGCACACGGCGGCGTTCTGCATAGACCGCCTTGCGCTGGTTGTTCATCACTTCGTCATACTCAAACACCTGCTTGCGAATGTCGAAGTAATAGGTTTCAACCTTCTTCTGCGCACCCTCCAGCGAACGGTTGAGCATGCCCGACTCAATCGGCATGTCCTCCTCAACGCGGAAGGCATTCATCAGACCGGCAACCCGATCGCCCCCGAAGATGCGCAGCAGGTTGTCCTCCAGCGACAGGAAGAAGCGGGTGCTGCCCGGGTCCCCCTGGCGGCCTGAACGGCCGCGCAGCTGGTTGTCGATGCGGCGTGATTCGTGGCGTTCGGTGCCGATCACGTGCAAGCCCCCGGCCTCCCGCACCTGCAAGCCTTCCGGTTGCACAACGCCGTCGTACTCGGCCTTGACCCCGGCCAGCAGGTTGCGCAGCGCCAGGATCTGGGGATCATCGGTGGGGCCCTTCTCCGCCGCCTGGGTGAGCCGTTCCTCGAGCTCGAGCGCCGTGAGGGTGCGATCCCCCCAGGCCGCGACCAGGTCGCGGGCCAGCTGGGACAGCGCCTGATCGGTGTCCTCGCCGAGCTGACAGGGATACAGACTGCCGATGGCTCTGGCCTCACTGGGGGCCCTGAAGCTGGCCGCGGTGGCGCCGCCTGCCGCAAAACCACCGCCCGCAGCCGCCGCTGAGCGCTGCAGCGGCACCGGGGGCTTGTGGCCATCCTCCGGTCGCACCAGCCGCGGCAGCAGCACCTCGCGCACCTTGAGGCGTGCCATGTAGTCGCTGTTGCCGCCCAGGATGATGTCGGTGCCGCGACCGGCCATGTTGGTGGCGATCGTCACGGCGCCGGCACGCCCTGCCTGGGCAATGATCTCGGCCTCCCGCTCAACGTTCTCCGGCTTGGCATTGAGCAGGTTGTGGGGAATCTGCTGCTCGGCCAGCAGGCTCGAGAGCAGTTCCGACTTCTCCACGCTGGTGGTGCCCACCAGCACGGGCCGGCCCTGCTCATGCACCCCGGCGATCTCGGTGGCCACGGCCTGCCATTTGGCGGCTTCGGTCTTGTAGACCTGATCGGTCCAATCGGCCCGACGGCTGGGCCTGTTGGTGGGCACCTGGGTGACCTCGAGCTTGTAGGTCTTCTCAAACTCCACCTCTTCGGTCTTGGCTGTGCCGGTCATGCCGGAGAGGCGCTCGTAGAGCAGGAAGAAGTTCTGGTAGGTGATGCTGGCCAGGGTCTGGGTCTCGGGCTGAATCGGCACCCGCTCCTTGGCTTCAATCGCCTGGTGCAGGCCATCGCTCCAGCGACGACCCGGCATCACCCGACCGGTGCCCTCATCAACGATGACCACTTCATCGTTGCGCACGATGTAGCTGACATCCTTGATGAACAGTTCCTTGGCCTTGAGGGCATTGTTGATGAAGTGGGCCCAGGGGTCCTGGGGGTTGAACAGATCGGAGACGCCCAGCATCTCCTCAGCCTTGGCATACCCCTCATCGGTCAGCGTCACGTTGCGCTGCTTCTCATCAACCTCGTAATCGCCCTCGGGATCGATGCCGTCCTTGCCCATTTCGGCAGCCCGCTCAAGGGCCTGAGCGACCAGATCAGCCTGCTCATACTTTTCCTGGGGCCGCTCGACCTGGCCGGAAATGATCAGGGGGGTTCTGGCCTCATCAATGAGGATCGAATCCACCTCATCAATGATGCAGAAGTGGGGCTGACGCTGCACCACATCGGCGATGTCGGTCGCCATGTTGTCGCGCAGGTAGTCGAACCCCAGCTCAGAGTTGGTGGCGTAGGTGATGTCGCAGGCATAGTTGCGCCGCCGCTCCCCCGGGGCCATGTCCTGCTGGATCAGGCCCACGCTGAGGCCCAGGAAGCGGTGCACCTGGCCCATCATCTCAGCGTCACGCCGGGCCAGGTAATCGTTGACCGTGACCACGTGCACACCGCGGCCCGTGAGGGCATTGAGATAGGCCGGCAGGGTCGAGACCAGCGTCTTGCCCTCACCGGTCTTCATCTCGGCGATCTGGCCGTCATGGAGCACCATGCCGCCGATCAGCTGCACATCGAAATGACGCATGCCGAGCACCCGCCTGCTGGCTTCGCGCACCACGGCAAAGGCCTGGGGCAGCAGCTCATCGAGCACCTGGCGCTGGCGCTGGGCCTGGCCAGCAACCGTCTCGAGTTTCTGGCGGAATTCATCGGTCAGACCGCGCAGCTCCTCATCGCTGAGCTGCTCCACCTCCTCCTCCAACAGATTGATGTCGGAGACAAGGGGCTGGTAGCGCTGGAGCTTGCGGGCATTGGGATCCCCCAGCAACAGCTTCAGCATGAGCTCTGGCCACCATCCGATCGGGTCACCCTACCACTGCAAAACCGTTGAGGGCGGCCCAGAATCAAGCCAGGGCAAGGCTTCTTGGCAACCCGTCCAGGCCTGACGCGAAGATGCGCTGATGCACAGCTCGGCCCGGGTTCAGCTGATCCGCCATGGCCCAGGCGCTCGCGGCCTGCGGCTGGGGCTGGGTCCTGGGTTGCGACCCGCCAGGGCCCTGAAGCAGCTGCAACAGCTGCTCAATGATCACAGTTTCTGGGCCCAGGGCCGCAGCCTCCGGGCCCTGGGCCAGATGCTCAGGGGCAGCGCCGCAGCCGTGAGCCTCTGGCAGGGCGGCCAGCTGGTGGGGTTCTGCCGGGCCAGCAGCGACGGCCTGTTCCGTGCCGTGGTGTGGGACGTGGTGGTGGCCCCGGAATTGCAGGGCCAGGGGCTGGGCCGGCAGCTGGTGGAAGCCCTGCTGGCCCAACCACCACTGCGCCGGGTGGAGCGCGTGTACCTGATGACCAGCAACAGCGCCGGTTTCTACCGCCAGCTCGGCTTTGAAGCGGTGGGATCCCAGCAGCTGATGCTGAGAATCAACATGCCATCAGGCCCTTGATCGCAAGCGGATGAAGAGATTCGAACTCTCGACCCTCTCCTTGGCAAGGAGATGCTCTACCACTGAGCTACATCCGCAAAGCCAGCGCTCTCGCTGACCGCAACAGCATGCACCACGAGGGTCCCCGTGGTCAAACGGATCACACCAACCCCAACCGCTGGCCGTCGTAGGCGGCGCGTTGGCGCACCGCCCGACACCAATCAGACTGCGCCAGGAACCAATCGACCGTGGCCGCCAGCCCTGCTTAGAAAGCGTGCCGCGGCTGCCAGCCCAGTTCGCTGCTGATCCGGGCCGGATCAATCGCATAGCGGCGATCATGGCCCGGCCTGTCGGAAACGCTGTTGATCAGGCGGCTGTGG
>VGPQ01000188.1 GCA_016882555.1 Cyanobacteria bacterium M_surface_7_m2_040 | reverse complement strand
CCGATGAGGTCGGCCTTGTTCAGCGCCGTGTAACTCCTGATGCCCAGGCGCTGGGCCAGCTCACGCAGGTGCATCAGAGAAGACGCAGAGAGCTCAGCGATCGACAGCTTGGGAGCAGCCATGCCACAGCCTTTTACAAATATGAAGCCATGTTCGCCTTGCCCCAGGGCTCCGCGGGTGGCTGTGTCAGCAGATCTGGACGCCATGGGATCGCCGCGGGATCGCCCAGGAGGCGCTGCTCATCCCCACTGCCGCCATCCGAAAGCACTCAGGCCGCATGGTTCTGAGGGGCGTGGCCGGCGCGCTGTGCTTGCTGGATTCGGCTTCTTGTCAGTGGACACAGACATCGGCCCTGGTGGCTGATGGCTCAGTCGCTCTGCCGCACGCGTTTGACGGCCAGGCCGGCTTCGGTGGCGGTCACGCCGGCCAGCACCAGCAGGCCGATCAGCCCCACCAGCTGGTTCTGGGCTTCGCTGGCGGCATCGGCGTTCCGGGCCAGCGCGGCGCCGGCCACGAACCAGCTGGTGGCCAGGGCAGAGGTGATCCAGTAGGCCTTCCAGCGGCGTTGGTAGAGGTACCCCGCGCCGAGGCCCGGCACCACATTCAGCACCACCGCCACCCAGCCTGCGGAAGCGGCGAGGATCTGCTCACGGGTGGGGGTCATGGCTTGGGGCATGGCTGGTGGCCACTTTGGCGGGCACAGCTGGGCCCCTGCGGCTGCAATGCCGCAGCAGCCGACGCCGCAGTAGTTGCATTCTGTTACAGTTGCCTTAACAAATTGATATGTATTATGGCCGAACCCGCTCCCCGTTTCGGTTTTGTCGAATTTGCTGAGACCTGGAATGGCCGTCTGGCCATGCTCGGTTTTGTGATCGGTCTGGCGACCGAATTGCTCACCGGCCAGAGCATCCTGTCCCAGATCGGTCTGGGTTGATCGCCATGGCCGCCGCCGACACCGTTGCCCTGACGATCCTTCCTCGCTTCACCACATAGGAGTCAACATGAGCCATTCATCTTCCAATTCGCCGTCGAATTCGTCTGCCAACGACCAGTGGTTTCAGAATCGAGCCCAGCAGCTGATCCATCTGGATCAGCTGAAGCGTGCCGAGCGCTTCAATGGACGCGCCGCCATGCTTGGCATCGTGATCGGGGTGGTGGTTGAGGGTTTGACGGGCTTCGGTATCGCTCACCAGATCGGTCTGGGCGCCCTGGTGGATGGCTACGCAGCCTGCCGCACGCAGTTTCTGCCCTTCTGTTTCTGAGGGTCCAGTTCTGAGGGGCCGTTTCTGAGGGGCCAGGTCGACTGGATCAATGCCAGCACCCCGACTAACCTTCAATCTCTCTTAGAGGCTGAGCCAATCAGGATTGCGCTCAGCTGAGAGCAGTTCAGCAGAAAGCAGCTCTGCAGAAATGAGCTCAGCAGAAATGAGCTGAGCAGAAATAAGTCAGTTCCCTATCGGCCTACGTTTAACGTGGTGCTGTAGGGTTGAATCGATTCAACGACCATTCTTCAGCGGGTTTCTTCCCCCAAGCGGCGAGATCACAACCGTTCTGCTTCTGGCCAGCGACTTTCTCAAGTCTTTCGACGAATCGATCGCATATTTTTTGACTTTCATGACCATTTATGTAGGCAACCTCTCCTTCGATGCCGAGGTGGAGGATCTTCAGCAGTTGTTTGCCGGTTACGGCACTGTGCGCAAGTGCACCCTTCCTCTTGACCGGGAAACCGGCCGCAAGCGCGGTTTCGCTTTTGTCGACATGTCTGAGGATGCCGAGGAGTCCAAGGCCATCGATGATCTCCGCGATGTCGAATGGATGGGACGGATGATTCGCGTGAACAAAGCCGAGCCACGTCCAGCGGCGTCCGCCGGCAACTCCCGCTGGTGATCAGCCTGTCGGTGTCTTGATCGACACCGCCTTGTTCATGGCCGTTCCTTGTTCATGGCCGTTCCATGACCAAGGCATGTCCTGATTCAAGCCGCTCCTTCTGGGGCGGTTTTTTTGATGGTCCTGGGGCGGGCTCTGCGGTTCGAGGTGGGCCTCAGTTCGCCGCTCGCGCCAGCAGGGCCCGCTGGCTGGGACGGCGGAGCTGCCAGGCCAGCCCCAGCTTCTCGAGCAGCCAGATGAAGCGGTAGGTGGGATCGGGCAGGGTCACGATGCGGCCGCTGCGCACGGTGTAGCCCTGGCGCACCGAGCCCTGGAAGGCGTGGTGCAGGTTGTGCCAGCCCTCCCCCAGGGTGAGCAGCGCCACCCAGCGGTTGTTGCGGCTGGCATCAGCGGTGGCAAAGGGCTGCTCGCCGGCCAGGTGGGCCACCGAATTGACGCTGGCCACCGCATGAAACAGCACGGTGGTGCTGAGGCAGAAGGCCCCCAGCCACTGCCAGCCGCCCAGCTGCCACGACAGCCAGGCCAGGGCCAGGGCCGGCACCACGTGCAGCCGGTCGATCAGGCGCAGCACCGGATCGGCCTCCACGTGGGCGGGCAGCATCGCCGGGTGAAAGTCAGGGGTCAGCAGCCAACCCAGCTGTGATCGGCAGAATCCCCGCCAGCCCCCACAGGGATGGAGGGGCGTGTGCGGATCACTGGTTGTGTCCACATGCCGGTGGTGTTGCTGGTGGTGCGCCGTCCACCAACTGGGCCCCATCTGCCCGGCCGAAGCCGCCAGCATCGAGCCCAGCCACCACACCAGCCGCGGCGCCTGATAACTGCGGTGGGCGATCAGCCGGTGGTAGATCGCCGTGATCGCCAGCATCCGCAGCAGGTAGAGCAGCAAGGCCCAGAGCAGGGCCGCCCAGCCCAGCCCCAGCACCAGCAGCAGGCAGCCAAGGTGAGCTGCAGCAATGAACAGCGGGCCAATCCCGTGAAGCGTGCGGCGAGCCGAGGCGTCAAAACGGGCTGCCGAAGCGAAGAACGCCAGGATCTGGCCTCAATTGACCACGCTAACGGCTTGCCTGGACCGGACTTGTGTCGATCGGCTCAGGCGGCTCAGGACGAACAGCTGTAGTGCGACACGCCCCCGGCATTGAAAAACTCCCGGGGTCTCAGGCGGTCGTACGTCGCCTTCAGTGCAGCTGGCAGCGGGCTGTAGGGATGGCTGAACACCGTCTGCAGCTCCTGGATCAGACGCGTGTCACCCTCGGCCGCCTGGTCGTAGGCCGGCGCGATCAGCCATTCGCGCCAGGTGACCCTGGGGTTCACCCGTTGCATCGCTGTCGATGCCTGGCGCGGGTCGCCCTCGCGCGCGATCTGAGCCCGCCAGCGGTGCAGCCAGCGGCTCCATTGGCCAGCGAGCTCCTCAGACGGCGGCAGGTAGAAGCACTCGTGCAGCGCTGAGGGGTGCTCGGGGACGCCCGAGAGTTGGCGAAACAGGATTGTGTAGTCGACCTTGGAGCGCACCATCAGCTCCAGCAGCTCGGCCATCAGCTCGGGGTCGTAGCTGTTGAGGCCGAGCTTGCTGGCCCACATCGCCTCGAGCTGCTGCTGCATCGCCTCGGCGAAACCGTCTCGGATCTGATCGAGCCGCTCCAGCGCCTCCGGGTTGTCTTCGAGCAGCGGGCGCAGGGAGGCCCAGAACATCTGGTAGTTGGCCTCAGCCGCCCGCGGTTGGTTGAAGAACGAGAAGTGCTCGCCCCCGCCGGTCCAGGGCTGAAACCGGGGGTCGAACAGTTCGCAGAAGCCGAAGGGTCCGTAGTCGAGGGTGAAGCCCCCGGCGGCGCAGTTGTCGCTGTTGAAATTGCCCTGGCAGTAGCCCACGCGCATCCAGTGGGCGACCAGGGCTGTGAGCCGCCCGCGAAACAGCCGCGCCAGCTCCACCACCTGCTCGGCG
The DNA here is from genome assembly GCA_016882555.1 of Cyanobacteria bacterium M_surface_7_m2_040. Lineage (GTDB taxonomy): Bacteria > Cyanobacteriota > Cyanobacteriia > PCC-6307 > Cyanobiaceae > RGUW01. The sequence goes on along the minus strand of VGPQ01000188.1, from coordinate 108 downwards.
AAGGGCAGGGCCGCGTCAATCTCGCTGCGGTAATGGCGCGCGATCAGGTGCTGCACGATCATCCGCAGCTCGTTCAGGGCCGCCGGATGGGCACCACTGCGCACGCGC
>VGPQ01000187.1 GCA_016882555.1 Cyanobacteria bacterium M_surface_7_m2_040 | reverse complement strand
ATCCTGACCGACCGGGATTTTTAGCCCACCAGCGCAGGGCGCCTGCGGTCAGGTTCGCGTCAGCAGGCTGTTGTAGAGCCAGCGCCCCAGGGTGGCGAGCGGCATCAGCACGTAAACCAGGGGATTGGGTGTCACGATGATCAGGTTGCAGCCCAGGCGGGCCTGCAGCATCACCTGATCCGCCACAAAACCCACCGGCATCACCCCCGCCGGGTTCAGGGCCGAGCGGAATGGACCCAGCACCAGCCGGCGCAGGCGCAGCGCTCGGGCCAGATCGAGGCTGCGCAGGCTCAGCAGCTGCCCCAACAGACGCTTGCTGATCTCGTAGAGGGGGCTGAAGGCGGGTTCGATCTCGGCTTCCGAGGTGTTGATCCAGACTTCGGGCCGGGGGCGGGCATCGCGCTCGGCGGCGCTCCGCTGGGCCACCAGGGCGGCAAACCCTTCCAGCAGCCGCCAGCTGCTGAGGGCGTTGATGTCGAGGCTGGCCTCGGTGGCTTCAGCGCTGCGCTCGCGCTGGCGGTTGATGCCGTGGTTCAGCACCAGCACATCGACGTCCTGGAGCTGCTCCAGCAGCGCCGGCTCCTGTCCGGTCTGCCAGCGGAGCTGCTGCAGCGGGATCGGCTGGCCATCGGCGCTGGCCAGCTCCAGCGGCGCCTGGCTGTGGCTGATGGCGATCAGCTGGGCACCGCGGGCGTGCCAGCCGCGCAGCAAGGCCTGGCCGAGGGCGCCACTGGCTCCGGTGACCGCCACCGTGAGCATGTGCGGCGCCGTCTGTTGCTGCTGGTCCATGGGGCTGGCGCAACGGTGTGCTTTCGCGTCAGCATGGGACAGCTCAGGAGGTTGGGCGATTTCCACGTCAAGCGTTGCCACGACGGCCCTGGTGCCGTTGTTTGCCCCCTACGGCGGTGGGCTTGATCTTGTGGTGCTGGACCAGGCCCTGGCCTTGCTGCAACAGGGACGGTTCAGCGGTGAGCGCCGGCTGCAGGGAGGGGATGCCCGCCCGTTCGAACTGCTCTGGAGCGGTGGCCAGGCGCCACTCGAGCTCGCCAGCTGCACGTTGCGGTTTCCGCAGCTGCCCCAGGTTCACTACAGCTTTCAGCTGCCGGCCCATCGTTTGCTGGCCTGGCTCGCCTCCCTCCAGGGCGACGCGTCGGGCCAAGACCTGCCTGATGGGTTCTGGAGCTGGTTCATCCTGGGTGTTGGGGATGGTCAGGCCGCCTAAATTGGCGGTCAAGCTGCAGGTTCGGGAGCGCGTGTGATGGCTTCAACCCTCCCGACCACCCTGTTGCTCGGTTCGTGTGAAGCCTTCGGGGGCAAGTCGGCGGTGGTGCTGGGCCTGATCCGCCAGCTGGTGGCCGCGGGTGCCGATGTGCACTACGGCAAACCGCTGGCAACCAGCCTGGAATCACGGGCTGGCGATCCAGCCTTGATCGATGACGCGCTCTTGATCGATGACGACGTCCAGTTCGTGGGCACGACACTGCACCTGCCGGCCTCACGGCTGTTGCCGTCTTTGCATGTGCTCAGTGCGGCATCGGCCCAGCAGCGTTTGCTGAGCGGCTCTGGAGCCAGCGAACCCGATGGGGCGCTGGCGGCGGTGCGCCGGCAGCTCGAGGCGCTGCCCAGCGAAGCCACGGTTGTGCTGGAAGGGGCCGGCACCCTCGCCGAGGGGTTGCTCTACGGCTTGAGCCTGGTGCAGCTGGCTCGCGGCTTGGAGGCCCCGGTGCTGTTGGTGCATCCGTGGAGCGACGCCCGCAGCGTCGAACCCTTGCTTCAGGCCCGCGTCGAACTGGGCTCTCTGCTCGCTGGCGTTGTGCTCAACGGCGTTGAGCCCGATCAGGTGGCCGCCATCCGCGCCGAGATCGGTCCGGCGCTGGCGCGCCAGGGCATCCCCCTGTTGGGGGTGTTGCCGCGCAGCCCGCTGCTGCGCAGCGTCACGGTTGATGAGCTGGTGGCCCGCCTGGAGGCCCGTGTGTTGTGCTGCCAGGACCGCCTCGATCTGCTGGTGGAGACCCTCTCGATCGGGGCCATGAACGTCAATGCGGCGATGGAGTTCTTCCGCCGCCGGCGCAACATGGCGGTGGTTACCGGTGCTGACCGCACCGACATTCAGCTGGCTGCCCTGGAGGCCTCCACCCAGTGCCTGATTCTCACCGGTGTGGGTGAGCCCCTGCCCCAGCTGATCAACCGCGCCGAGGAGCTGGAGGTGCCCCTGCTGCGGGTCGACCACGACACCCTCACCACCGTCGAGGTGATCGAGCGGGCCTTTGGCCATGTGCGTCTGCACGAGGGGGTCAAGGCCACCTACGCGATCCGCCTGGTGGAGGAGCACTGCGGCTTTGCACCGTTGCTTGAGCGCCTGCGTCTGCCGTTGCCCGCCTGATCAGGCCTGCCTGTACACCACTGCTAGTTTCAAGATGCAGACAGCGCGGCAGTGGTGACCCGGTCTCTTGATTTTCCAGCTCTGGACCGGGTGGATACCCTGGCCCAGGAGTTGGCCATGCTCCAGGACCGTGGCAAGCGCCGGATCGCGATTCTCGGCAGTCGCCATGTGCCGGTGGTGTCGGTGCATCTGGTGGAGCTGGTGGCCCGCTCCCTGGCCCAGGAGGGCAACAACCTGATCACCTCGGGCGCCCAGGGCGTCAACGCCGCCGTGATCCGCGGTGTGCTCGAGGTCGACCCGGCACGGCTCACGGTGCTGTTGCCCCAGAGCCTCGATCGTCAGCCGGGGGAGTCCCGCGAGCAGTTGGAGCGGGTGCTGCACCTGGTCGAGAAGCCCGAGCACGATGAGCTGCCCTTGCCGATGGCCAGCAGCCTCTGCAATCAGGACATCATCAGCCGTTGCGACCAGCTCATCTGCTACGCCTTCCACGACAGCGAGACCCTGTTGGCCAGCTGCCGCGTCGCAGAAGACATGGGCAAGGTGGTCAGTCTGATGTTCTTTGATTGACCGGTCGCGACCAATCCGCGGGACGCATGCGGTCTCTGGGGCGGTGGTTCAGCCGAGGATCCCTTTGAGTCCTTCGATGTAGAGCAGCCCTGTGCACACCATGGCGCCAGCCCAGCAGAGGCTGCGCAACGGCGGCAGGTTGGCCACGTAGGCGGCGATGTAGGCCAGCCGCAACGCTGGCCAGGCCAGGGCTCCGGCGGTCACAATCGGCCCCTGGGCACCGGCCAGCAGGGCCAGCAGGCAGGCCGGGGCAAACAGGATGAAGGCTTCGAAGCTGTTCTGATGGGCCCAGTTGGCCCGCTTGCCCCAGGCCGGCAGTCGCTCGAACATCGCCCGTGGTGCCCCCAGGTCCGCCAGGGTGAAGTCGGCCTGCGAGCGGGCTGCCCCCAGGGGCACCAGGCTGGCCACCACCACGGCGGCGCCGAGCAGCAGGCCCCAGGCGAGAACGGGGTCGGGATGGGATTCCATGGGGCAGACGGGTGCGGCACTCTTTTCTAGGCTCTGGGCAACGCGCGCCGTTCCCTTTCCGCTCGCCATGGCCGACACCTTCAGTTTTGACTGCGTCAGCGACTTTGACCGTCAGGAGTTGGTCAACACCCTCGATCAGGTGCGCCGCGATGTCTCGCAGCGCTACGACCTCAAGGACTCAGGCACCGAGATCGAGCTGGAGGAGACGTCTCTGGTGATCACCACCGCCAGTGACATGACCCTGCAGGCCGTCGAAGACGTGTTGCGCCAGAAGGCCACCAAGCGCAACCTGTCGCTGAAGATCTTCGACTTCCAGCCCCCGGAGCCCGTGGGTGGCAACCGTGTCAAACAGGTGGTGAAGCTGCGCAAGGGCCTCAGCCAGGAACTGGCCAAAACCCTCAGCAAAACCGTGCGCGATGAGCTGAAGAAGGTGACGGTGGCCATTCAGGGTGACAGCCTGCGCGTCACCGGCAAGAGCAAGGACGACCTGCAGGCGGCGATCCAGCTGCTCAAGGCCCAGGACGTCGAGGTGCCGCTTCAG
>VGPQ01000186.1 GCA_016882555.1 Cyanobacteria bacterium M_surface_7_m2_040 | reverse complement strand
ACGATTAAGGCAATGATCGTGAGCAGCCAGCTGTAGAGGGCCATCACCACGATGTAGATCACCGAAAAGGCGGCATCAAGGATGGTGGTGAGGGCCTGGCCGGTGAGGAAGTTGCGGATCTTCTCCAGCTCGGCGATGCGGGTGCCGAGTTCGCCTACTGGGCGGCGATCGAAGTAGGAGAGTGGCAGGCGCAGCAGGTGATCGATCACCTCGGCACCGAGGCGGGAATCGATGCGGTTTGTGGTTTCGGTGAATAGGAAGGTGCGCAGGCTGCCGATCACGCCTTCCAGCAGGGTCACCACCACCAAAGCGATGCCGAGCACCTGCAGGGTGTCGAGGCTGCGCTGGGAGATCACCTTGTCGATGATCACCTGGATCAGCAGGGGGTTGGCGAGGCTGAACAGCTGCACCACAAAAGAGGCGATCAGCACCTGGATGAGGATGCCGCGGTAGCGCTGCAGCGCCGGCCAGAACCAGCTGAAGCCGAATTTCTGCTCCGGCGTTTGCGCTGTGCGACCCATCAACAGCACATCGATCCCCTCAGGGAAGTGCGCCTCGATCTCTTCGGGGCTGAGCTGAACCCAGCCTTCCGCCGGAGAAGCCAGGCGCAGGCCGGCACCATTGCTGGCGGTGGCCACCGCAAAGCTCGAGCCCCAGCCCAGCAGGGCAGGGGTTTGCAGGCGGCAGCCCATGGCGGCGGGCACGCGGGCGCCCACCACATGCAGGCCGAGCGAGGCGGCCAGCTGGCCGCAGAGCTGCAGGTTTGGCGATTGGCCGCGGCGCAGGGCATCGCGCAGGGCCTTTTCGATCGCATCACGCCGGAAGGGCAGCTTGAGCAGGCCGGCCAGCATCTGGAAGCAGGCCAGGGTTTCCTCGAGGGGGCCGCTGCCGCGCAGCAACTTCAGCTGGCGGGCAGGATCGGCCTGGCCGAGATCGAGATCGGAGCCGAGCACGGGGCCCGCCGGCTGCACGGCCAGCGCTGCGGATTCTTCGATCACGCCAGCTGGGGCCGGCGTGAGGGCTGTGGCGGCCGGCAGGCCGATCAGCCGCAGCGGCAGCGGCCCGCGCGGCTCAGGCAGGGGGGCTGCTGCGGCCAGGGGTCTGCCGATGGGTCGATCGGTGTTGGCGCTGGCCACCACAACGCTGAGCCCGGCCTGCTGGGCAGCGGCCACGGCCTCGGGCGAGGGGGGCACCAGCCGGGCGCTGCCGAGCAGCTGCTCGAGGCTGGCCTTTGCGCCGGTCAGCATTGGCTCGAGTTCAGCGGGGAAGAGGGTGCTGGAGCACCACTGGCGCAGGCTGGCCTCGCTGCTGAGCAGCTCTGTGAACACGGCATCGGGGATCGCCACCGCCACCACCGCTTCGGAGGCGCTCACGGCCTCGCAGGGCGCGGCACGCAGCATCGAAGCCAGCCCCACCAAGGCGCCTGGGCCGAGCTTGGTGAGGGTGGTGAGCGTGCCGGCGGCGCTGCTCAGTAGGCGCGCCTCACCCTCGAGCAGGATCAATACCTGCTGCGGCACTACATGGGCCTCGCTGAGGGGTTGGCCGATGGCAAAACCCAGGTAGCGCAGCTGCGGCTCCAGCTGGCTCCACCCGGCGTCGCTGAGGCCGGCCAGGGCGGGATGCTGCCGCAGCCGCGCCGTGAGGGAAAGGGTCATGGCGCGGTGGGTACGACCTTGGAGGCAGCTAGTTTCAGCAGCTTAAGGGTCACCTCTTCGGCGACCCACTCGTCAAACAGCTCTTTGGCCATCTGATCAGCCATGGCCTCATCAAAGGAGGCTGCGATCCGTTGTTCTGGGCGTACCACCAGCCACCACTGCTCAATCGTGAAGGGCTCGAGCAGGGTGCCCACCGCAACGGTGCGCAGTTTCTCGGCCAGCACTGGGTGGGCTTGGGTGAGGGGCACGGGACCCACGATGCCGTGGCTGGTTTGCTCGGGCCCCTCGGCATAGCGGGCGGCTAGGTCGGCAAAGCTGGCCTCCCCAGCCTGGATGCGCAGGTAGAGCTCGCGGGCCAGGCCACCATCGCGCACGCGCAACAGCGAATACACCACGCGATCCAGCTGGGTTTTGCGGCTGAGAAAATGTTGCTCAGCCTTGGGGCCAAACCTCTTGCTGCAATGGGCCTGGATGCGTAGCGGCAGGGCCAGTTGCCACTGGAGGTCGTCCCGGCTCAGGCCCTGCTGAGCCAGGAAGGCGTCGAGCCCCGCATCTGTTTTTATGTTGTGCCGCTTGCAAAACTGCTCTTGAAGGGAGGTGAGGCTGGCGGCATCAATAGGTTGCTGTTGCACCGCTTCCGCTACCACCAGGCGCTCCAGCCAGGGGCGCAACAAGCCGTGACGAGCCAGGTTCGGTAAGTTTGGAGAATCCTGTCTGCGCATGGCTTCTGGGCTTTCGGGTATGGGAAGACTGGCGTTCACTTGTGAGTCTTGAGGCGGGTGGACTTCGAGGGCGAGCCTATGGGCAGCAATGATCAGCGCATCAACACCAACACAGGGAGCCGTGCGTTGACCCCTCCCCCCCGTTTTGCTACGATCGGACGGTTATTTCCAGTCTGCCTCTGAAGAACGGGTTCAATAGCATGGTTTTGCACCATGCGTCTCACCTGACACAACCGGTCAGCACCTACGGCTGATCCCGGGCTCCGTCCAAGCTCTGCTTGAACTAGCCCCTTTTCTGCTCAAGTGCCTGCCGAGGTTGAGACCACCCTGCTCAAGGGAGGCTTCTTGACTGGACGCAGGGGTTCCTGAGGGCCGTGATGCCAGCAGTGAACTCATCCCTCCTCACAAACCCCAAAGTAACAATTTTTTTCGATGGCCAACTACACCACAACTAAGATCGTAAGCCCCGATCAAATCTTTAATGTTTCGACTCTGGCTGCTAACCAAACGGTCAAGTTGCAGGGCGGTAAGTCGAAGAATCTCCCAAGCCTGATCCTTGCTTTCACAAACGGTCTGCGGACTGCCCAGTCTGACGGTGCTGGTACGACCACCTTCGCGGCTATCCCTGATGGTGTGAAGAGCAAGAATGGCAACATTACCTTCAGCTTCGAAGGCGGCCGTACGGTGATCGTGGGCAAAAAGCTTTACGGTTTTGCCCAGAAACTGTTTACCACCACTCCCGACGACGGTCAGCTCTTTGAGTCCGCTGTCGCTTGGAGCGCTTACGCACAGGCCAATACCGGTGGCCCCGCCGCTCCAGCCCCCGCTGGCCAGACTTTCACGCTCACTACTGGTGTGGACAACCTGACCGGCACTTCGGGCAGCGACACCTTCATTGCTGACAACACTGGTACCGACACGTCGTCTACTGCTGACTCGCTGAATGGTGGCGCTGGAACCGATACACTGAACATCTACTCTGACGGCGCTGCTGGCGCAATGCCTGCTCTGACAAGCATTGAAACCGTCAACATTTATGATCAAGACGCAGACATCAACGTTTCTTCTTCTTCTTGGAGCAGCGTGACTGCCCTGAACCTGATTCGTGGTGACGGTGCTACTGTTACTGTCGGCGCGAATGTCGATACGATCGGTTTGACTGATATCGTGGTTCCTAGTGCTGGTGGTAGTGACAATGATGTTATTCTGAACTTCGGCGCTGATCGTACTTCTGCAACTTTGAACCTGTCGGGTATCACCAGCGCTGCTGCTGCTGCTGACGAAAACATCCATGTCAACGGCGCTGCTCTGACTTCTTTGACTGTCAACGTGAATACTGCCAGCGAATTCGATAACCTCGACGCTGATGCTGCAACTTCGATTGCTATCAACGCTGCAGGCAACCTGACGACCGTGTTGGCTACTACCGGTACAGCTACTCTGTCGATCTCTGGGGCTGGCGCAGTGAACATCGGCGTTCTGGACGATGACATCGACACCGTGATTTCCACCGCAACTGGCGCCCTGACTGCTGCCATCGGCAACAACGTCGATACCGTGCTGACCGCTGGTTCTGGCAATGACGTAATCACTGCCTC
>VGPQ01000185.1 GCA_016882555.1 Cyanobacteria bacterium M_surface_7_m2_040 | reverse complement strand
TGAGGCTGCCCACCAACACCTCCAGGCGGGTGTGGCCCAGGTTCTCCTTGAGCGGTTTGGTGGGGTGGCTGGCATCGCTGCCGGTTGCGGCGCCCTGCGCGGCAACCAGGGCATTCACCTGCGTCGCCGTCAGGCCCGCCGCCCGCCGCACGCCACTGGCGTCGTAGAGCACCACAAAGCAGAGCGTGGCGCCCAGGGCAAACAGGGGGCCGTCAAACCCCTGCTGCCAGCCGATGCAGGCCGTGCAGCCGGTCATCAAGGCCGAGTGGCTGGAGGGCATCCCACCGGTCTCGACCAGCACCTTCGGGTTCCAGCGGCGGTGCACCACCAGCTCGATCAGCAGCTTTGACAGCTGGGCGAGGCCACAGGCGGCCAGTCCCCACCAGAGCACCCCGTTGTCGAGCAGGCCCAGCAGACCGAGATCGCCCGTGGGCCAGGGGGTGGCCATCAGCGATCGCGTCCGGTGATGTAGTCGGCCAGAGCCAGAAGCGGAGCCGCTTTGCCCGCCGCCGTGTCGGCCGCGGCGAAGGGCTCCAGCGCTGCCTTGGCTTCGGCCACCAGGGCGTCGGCACGGCGCCGCGATTCCTCCAGACCCAGCAATTTGGGGTAGGTGGTTTTGTCGGCGGTGAGGTCCTTGCCGGCGGTCTTGCCCAGCACCTCGCTGCTGGCGGTGACATCGAGGATGTCGTCGATGATCTGAAAGGCGAGGCCAATGCCGCGGGCGTAGGTCCTGAGGGCGGCCAGCAGGGATTCCGATGCGCCGCCGATGAGGGCGCCACAGAGCACGCAGGCCCGCAGCAGGGCGCCGGTCTTGTGCAGGTGGATGTACTCGAGCGTGTCCAGGTCGACGCTCTTGCCCTCGCATTCCAGATCAACGATCTGGCCGCCCACCAGCCCGGGGGCTCCCGAGGCCAGGCTCAGCTCGCCCACCACCGCCAGCAGGCGCTCGGCCGGCACGCCGGGGCTGCGCAGGGCCACCATTTCGAAGGCGCGGGTGAGCAGGGCATCGCCCGCCAGGATTGCGTTGGCCTCGCCGTAGACCTTGTGGTTGGTGGGGCGGCCACGGCGCAGGTCGTCGTTGTCCATGGCCGGCAGGTCGTCATGGATCAGCGACATGGTGTGCACCATTTCGAGCGCCACCGCCGTCGGCATCGCCAGAGCGGTCTCGCCACCCGCCAGCTCGCAGGCCGCCAGGCAGAGGATCGGCCGCAGCCGCTTGCCACCCGCCAGCAGCGAATAGCGCATCGCTTCACGCAGGCTTTCGGGGCGTTCTGGGCCCAGGGAGGCATCGAGTGCCGCTTCCACCTGCAGCCGTGCGGCCTCCAGATAGGCGGCGAAATCGAACGGGGCTGTCACCGCCACGGTCATGGAAGCTGCACAGCTGCATCGTTGCGGCCGATTCTCTCAGGCAGCGCGCCGGTTGCTCAGGCCGGCCGTCTGGGCAGCCACGGGGGCAGCACTTAGGGCAACAAATCCCCCAGCGGGTTGGCCAGGCCGTTGCGGCTGCACCAGCTGCTCACGGTGTTGACCAGCAGCATCGTCACGGTCATCGGGCCGACGCCGCCGGGCACGGGGCTGATGGCGCTGGCGATCGGCTCCACCTCGGCGAAGCGCACATCGCCGCAGAGGCCGCCCTCGGGTTTGCGGTGGATGCCCACATCCACCACCACCGCGCCGGGGCTCACGTGCTCGGCGCCGATCATTTCGGGCTTGCCGGCGGCCAGCACCAGCACCTCGGCCTGCCGCGTCAGGGCGGCCAGATCGGGGGTGCGCGAATGGGCCACGCTCACGGTGGCGTTGGCGGCCTGCAGCATCAACGCCATCGGCTGGCCCACAAGGATGCTGCGGCCCACCACCACGGCCCGCTTGCCGGCCAGCTCGATGCCGGCGGCGGCCAGCAGGGCCATCACCCCGGCGGGGGTGCAGCTGCGGGGGCCGGGCTCGCCCTTGAGCAGGCGCCCCAGGTTGAGGGTGTGCAGGCCGTCGGCGTCCTTTTCGGGGTCGATCGCCGCCAGCAGCGGGCCTTCGTTGAGGCCCGCCGGCAGCGGCAGCTGCAGCAGGATGCCGTCGACGGCGGGATCGGCATTGAGCCGCTGGATCGCGGCCAGCACCTCAGCGGCCGGTGTGCCGGCGGCCAGGTGGGCCCCGTGGTTGCCGATGCCCACCCGGGTGCAGGCTTTCTCCTTGTTGGCCACATAGACCCCACTGGCGGGGTCGTCACCCACCCGCAGCACCGCCAGACCCGGCGGCCGGCCGGCCTGGGCCAGACCGGCGGCGATGCAGGCCTGCAGGCGCGATTCGATCTGGGCTGCCAGCTGGCGGCCGTCGAGGCAGAGGGCCATGGGCACCACGACGTGCGGAAGGGCTAGCGTTTCATGATGCGATGGCGCCAGCCCAAGGTTCTGTGGCGGCAGTTGCTGCGGCTTGAGCGCCCCCGGCAGCAACCGGCGCTCTGGCGCCCCCGTGACACGGTGTCGGTGCTGCTGGTGTGCGCTCTGGTCGCCGTGCTGGCGAGCTGGCCGCTGCTGATCGAACCCAGCATCCGCGCCGGCATGCCGGCTCCGTTCACGGCCAAGGCGCCCAAGGCCGCCACGGTGGTCGACAGCACGGCCCTGGAGGAGCGGCGCCTGCAGCTGTTGCCGCGCACCACGGTGCAGGTGGTGGATCAGCGGGCGTCGCGGGTGCTGCAGCAGCGGCTCGACGCCAGCCTGGCCCAGGTGCAGCAGCAGTCGCGGCAGCCGGCTGCCCTGGGGGCCGCGCTGCCGCTCACCCCTGCGGAGCAGGCCTGGTTGAAGACCCAGGATGCGGTCCAGGTGGCCAGTTGGGAGCGGGAGCTGCGCCAGGCCCAGTGGCGCATGCTGGCCCAGGGCCTCAACGGCAACCTGGCTGAAGGACAGCTGCTTGAAGCGGCCACCCTGCAGCTCGAGCCATTGGATGCGGTGCCCAGGGCGCTGGGTGCTCGCCTGCTCAGCCGCTCGCTGCTGGGCCAGGCCAATCTGCGCGCTGATCCCGCCCTCAGCCAGCGTCGGATCGAGGCCCTGATCAGCCAGCAGGGCATTCCCACGGTGGCGGTCGGCAAGGGCGATCTGATCACCCGCCAGGGGGAGCCCGTGAGCCCCCAGGCCCTCGATGTGCTCGATTACTTCGGCCTTGTGAACCGGCGCCCGCGGCCGCTGGCCTGGCTGGGGGTGTTTGGCCAGGCGCTGGCGACGGCGGGGGTGATGGTGCTGCTGCTGCGCCGTTGGCGAGCCTCGCTAGAACCTCGCCAGGCCCTGCTGGCGCTGGGCATGGTGCTGCTGGTGCAGGGGCTGGGCCTGTGGCTGGGTCCCCTGGCCAGCCCCCTGGTGCTGCTGGTGCCGCCCACCCTGCTGCTGGCCCAGGGCCTGGGCACGGCCGCGGGCCTCAGCTGGCTGGCGTCGGCGTCGCTGCTGTTGCCGCTACCCGTCGGCGCGGGTGCCGATTGGCGGCTGCTGTTGGCGGCCGGGGTGGCGGCAGCCGGCGCCCTGGCGACCGGTCGTCAGCGCAGCCGCGCCGAACTGCTGCAGCTCGCCGTGCTGCTGCCCACGGCTGCCGTGCTGGTGCAGGCCCTGCTGCTGCAAGGGTTCAGCCAGCCAGCGCCGGTGGATCTGCTGGGCGAAGCGCTGCTGCTGGGGGGGCTGTTGATGGGCGGACTGCTGCTCGCCCCGCTGGTGGAGCAGCTGTTTGGCCTGCTCACCCGCTCGCGCCTGCTGGAGCTTGCCGATCTGGAACGGCCGCTGCTGCGCCGTCTTTCCAGCGAGGCACCCGGCACGTTTGAGCACACGTTGATGATTGCCGGCCTGGCCGAAGAAGGTGCCCGGGCGATCGGCGCCGATGTCGATCTGGTGCGCACCGGTTCGCTGTACCACGACGTGGGCAAGCTGCACGGGCCGCAGTGGTTCATCGAGAACCAGGGCGATGGGGGCAATCCCCACGATCAGCTCGACGACCCCGTCGCC
>VGPQ01000184.1 GCA_016882555.1 Cyanobacteria bacterium M_surface_7_m2_040 | reverse complement strand
CTGGGGTTGGGTCTCTTTGTTTCTCGTGCTTGCCTGAAAAGGGCTTGTTGGCAGTGATTTATTTGTCTTTAAGACAGGAACAAGATCACGTAGTCGCGGGGTTGGCTGGAATGGTTGGATGGTATTAAGCGGTGATGCCGGGGGTGCGACCAGGCCGCCTGACACTGGAGCCATGGTCTGCCACTGGGCGAAACATGGCTCCACAAACGCAAGCCCGAGCAGGGCTGACCAAACAGGCCTGGTGTCAATCACATGCAGTCCTCAGGTGTTCAACCCTCAGGCTGTGTTCATTTGCTTGTTTTCACCGGCAATGGGCCGGTGACGAACACATTGGTGGTCGGGGCGGTCGGCTGGTCGGTGCATTCGTTGCGCTTGGCGAATGAACCATCAAAGAACGGCTTTGCTGAGGCAGGTGTCATGCGCACCTCGCTCATCACATTGCGCTTGAGATTGAAATTCCCTGAGCTGCCTTCGAGAGACTGACCCGCTGCAGCGCCTATCCCGGCGCCAAGGGCTCCGCCCACGCCTGGGGCAATCACATTGCCCAGGCCGCCGCCAATCAGGGCGCCGATGCCAGTGCCCCACAGAGAACCGGCTGCTTCGGCAGCTGGCACCGTGCCCGCGCTGGTGCCCGAGCCTGAATCCTTGCCGATGGCCGTGCACTTGGTGGTTGCACCGGCTTGGTCGTGGTTGGGCGCAAGCCCGCTGGTCAGCTCAAGTGCACTGACCAGAGCTTGGGCTGATTTGAAGTTGAAGAATCCAATCTGATTGAGCTGCCTGCGTCCACTCTCGTCAAAGTATTTGATCAGGATTCGATAGTCCTCATTGCGAGGCCGGAACAACACGCCGCCGCGGTTGGCGTCATTCACAAAGCTCCAGCCGATGATGTGGTCGGTCTTGATCTGCAGGCCACGGCTGGTCGAGATGGTGTCACCTTCGACATTGATCACGCAGCGCTGAGGGCCATCACAGGTGCCTTCCAAGACCACGGCTGAAGCGGCCGCAAACAATTGCGAGCCGGTGATTAGGGCAACGGCTGCAGCTTTAGTGACGGCGTGGTGACTCAAGGGTCTGCAACAACTTGGCGTTTTCTAGCAGATGTCGCTCAAGCGCTGGGGTGGCAAGGATTCAAATCCAGCCCAAACCCCGTGGCCGAATTGCGTTATGCGGTGTTTGCATGGCCCTGTTTGTTGCCTGAGCGACTATCGCCCGCCGCTTCGGGCGTCGTATCCACTCCAGCGCTTGAGCTCGTCAAGGGACTGAACGCCCACCAGGCGCTCCTTGCCTTGGAGCACCCAGGTGGGGAAGGCCTTGATCTCGGCGGCGATGCACACGTCGCGATCGCTGGGCACCCGGTCGCATTCCACGTAGGGGAGCGCGGTCGCGGCTTGTTTGCCAAACAAGGCTTTCTGGCGTGAGCAGGCCGGGCACCACCAGGCTCCGTAAAACAGTGCCCCGATTTGCTTGAGGTGGCGGCTCAGTCCCAGCTGCTCGGGGCTGGAGGGTGGCAGCTTGCTCAGGTCGAGCTCGGGCTTGGCGTCGCCAGGAGCGGAGGCCAGCACAGCAATCGCGGCGCCACTGCCGCTGCCACTGCTGCTACCGCTGTGGACATCGGCGCTGGCGGTGGTGATCGCCCCCAGGCCAAGCACGGTCAGTGCGATCAAAATGCCTGAACGGGCCTGGGCTGGATCCTTCATGGCGCCGTCCATGTACAGCGAAAGATACGGGCGCTGGGGGGGATCCGGCATCAGCTTGTGAGGAAAGGCAAGCGTTCGGGCTTCCGCCCTCGGCTGCCGCTGTCAACATCCCTCGACGGCTGAGACACTGGCCCCATGGGTGTGAACGGCTTCCGCGACTACTTCCAGGTGCTGGGCGTTGAACGCGGCGCCGATGCTGACGCCGTGAAACGGGCCTTCCGCAAGCTGGCTCGCCAGTACCACCCCGACGTCAATCCCAACGACAAGGGCGCTGAGGCCAAGTTCAAGGAGATCAGTGAGGCCTATGAGGTGCTCTCTGATCCCCAGAAGCGGCAGCGCTACGAACAGTTCGGGCAGTATTGGAACCAGGCCGGTGGTGGTGGGGCCCCGGGATTCGACGTCGATTTTGGTCGCTACGGCAACTTCGACGATTTCATCAACGATCTGCTGGGCCGCTTCGGCGGGCCGGGCGCCGGTGGCTTTGGCGCGGCTCCCGGGGGCTTCGGGTTCGCTTCGGGGTTTCCGGGGGGCTTTGGTGCCGGTTTTCCCGCTGGAGCAGCCCAAGCGGCGCGATCAGGTGCGGTCAACCTCGATGCTGAAGCCACCATCAGCCTCAGTTTTGCCGAAGCCTTTCGTGGCTGCGAGCGCACCCTGGCTGTCAATGAGGAGCGGGTGCAGGTGCGCATCCCTGCCGGCGTCAAGAACGGCAGCCGGCTGCGCCTCAAAGACAAGGGCAACCTGCAGCCGGGAACGGGCCGCCGTGGGGACCTCTACCTGAACCTGCAGCTGCAGGAGCACCCGATCTGGACCTTGGATGGCGATCAGTTGCGGGCGGAGCTCCCCCTCAGCATCGACGAACTCGCCCTCGGAGGCGAAGTGCAGGTGGCCACGCCCGATGGCGCCGCCACGGTGCAGGTGCCGCCCGGTATGACTCCGGGCCGCAGTCTGCGGCTCAAGGGCAAGGGCTGGCCGATCAAGGGGGGCCGGGGTGATTTGCTGCTGACCCCGGTGCTGAAACTGCCCGATCAGATGACGGCACAGGAGCGCCAATTGCTCGAACAGCTGCGCGCCTTGCGCAGCCAGGATCCCCGTGCCGATTGGTTGAATGCGGCCAGACTCTGAGCACACCACAACGGCTTGGGTGATGCAGCCACAACCTCTCAGGCTGGCCTGGCGACAGGCCGGCCGGCAGCTGCGTCGCTTTGCGGTGCTGCTGTTGTTTGTGGTGGCCCTGATCGCTCCCACCCTGGCCTCCGGCTCAGTGCTGCCCTCCGCCACCAGCGCCAGTGGGCAGGTCAACGCCCATTCGGCGGTGCGCATTGAACCGGCTCCTGCCGAGAATGCGCCAGGCCCGGTGGTGAAGGTGGGCTTGCATGTGCGCAATATCTATGACCTGTCACTCGTCGATCAAAGCTTTCTGGCTGAAGGCTGGTATTGGCTAGATTGGGGCCCTGATGTGGAGGCGATTCTCAAGCGCCAGCGCATTGAGCCTCGTGACATTGTTGAGCTGGCCAATGAAATTGAGTTGGGACAATATTCGAGCCAGGAAATCTCGCCGGCCTCTCAGGTGCTCAGTAAGCCGGGTCGCTATGGAATCACCGTTCGCTTTTCTGGCAAATTTTATGTGAATGATATTCCTCAGCGCTATGCACCATTCGACCCCCAGCGCCTGAGCATTCAGGTTGAAGTCAAGGCTGAAAGCCTGGCCATTGGGCGGCAAGCACTGCGCCTCGAGCCGGCGATACCAGCCGATCAGATTGCTGGCGAGCAGGTCGATCTCGGTGGCTATGAGCTCGATCGCGTGAGCTGGGAGCGCTCGCAGTTGGTCTATCCGGAAGCCTTTCTGCCTCAGGGGAAATTCAGCAGAGTCAGCGCCGTTTTTGTGTATGGCAAGAACGAATGGGCGATGTTTCTGAAATGGATTTTCCCGGTGCTCATTGTGATGGCCATCGTCATCGTGTCGCCTTCGATTGAAGGCGTTTTGGGTGATATCCGCCTGGCCATTCCGCCTTCGGCATTGCTGACCTTGGTGGTCATGCAAGACACCTTCAAGAACAGTTTCCCGCCGGCTCCCTATCTTACCTATCTGGATGAGCTGTACGTCTACTCTTATATTATTTGCCTGGCCATCTTTTTGTTGTTTCTGGTCGGTACCAACCTCATTGCGAGGGCTGGCGAGGATCAGCGTGAGGCGATCACCCGCCGCGTCAACCGAATCGACGCGGTGGTTCAGGTGAGCACGCTAATGGGGTTTGTGGTGGTGGGCCTGGGGGGGTGGTT
>VGPQ01000183.1 GCA_016882555.1 Cyanobacteria bacterium M_surface_7_m2_040 | reverse complement strand
CGTCAAGAGAATCAAACCTGAAGTCAAAAAAGCATCAGGGACAGGCTGCCAGGGCCCATCATCAACCCGAAAACGCAACAATTCGGGTCTAGCTGCATACAACTCAAGACCGTCACGCAAGCGAACACGGCGCTGATCACCAGCAGTCAAGGTGTCTTGCAAAAGAGGCTGACCTTGACGATCGCTCACCTCAACCCAAGTGGCATCCGTTGCATTGAGTTCAATCAAACTCTCAGGACTGCCGGCAACTGGGTATGTCAACATTGAAGCCTTGGGCGCAGTCTCCCGCACAGCCACATGTTTGCTGATCGGCTGCTGAACGAGCCTTGAAGGCTGATCAGAGGAAAAGTCCGCTCGCAGCACAACAAGCAACAAGCCAAGAGCAGCAGAGCCGCCGCCAATCGCAACCAAAATCTGTCGCCATTTCAATTGCGCAAAAATGGCTAAGAAGCGCTGCAAAAACCACAAACGGGCCCGCACCTGCTCATCCATGGCAGCCCTTGAGCTCAGGCTCACCTTGGGGAGCCTGGGACCGGTCAGCTTATGTTCTGAGCCCGTATTGAGCGACCCGATCAACTCAGTCAATTGATAGCGCTCCTGCACCAGACTCTGGTTGAGAGCAAGCTGATGGCCCAGTTCTCGTTTGAACCTGGCTTCCATCAACAGTGGCACCTCTGCAACCAACTCGCTCAAAGCTTCAAGCTCACGCTGAGCCGACTCAAGATGACGATTCAGCGATCTTTCATCGAGTTCTACAGCGACGTGATCAGACTCCATGAACCCATCAAAGACCGCTCATGAATTGACGTGCATCCTGGGATGAAGGCCGGTAACCATAGCCATAGGGATCGCTCGAATCATCCTCCCTCAGAATTCGCGGAGTAACCATGATGACCAACTCGTTCTTGCCGCGATTGGTACCAGTCGAGCGGAAAAACTGACCAATCAAAGGCAGATCACCAAGGATGGGCCACTTTCGAACAATCGACTGGACATCTTCGTTAATCACACCAGTCAGGATCAACGTCTGACCATCGCGCACACGCAACGAACCGGTATCAAGCCGACGCTTGGCAATGTTGAAAAAAGGCCCACAACCTGGCACAGAGCCTCCAGGCAGCTGAGCAGAAATCTCTGGCGACATTGTGAATGTCACAAAACCATTATCATCAATTTTGTGAACCTTGGCTGCAAAGCTCAAGCCTGCATCCGTCTTTTCAGGCGTACAGACTGTGGAGGTCTGGTTGGTCACTGCGGTGTAGCCAGTGATCACGGTCTCTCCCACCGTGACCGATCCTTCATTCGCCTGAGACCGGCCAATGGATCCGCCGCCAGAACTTCCTCCAGATGAAGAGCCAGACGCACCACTAACAGATCCACCACTACCTGATCCACCACCAGCGCTACCTCCTGTCGACTCTGCATTTTCACTTAGAATTAATGTAGGACTAGCCAACACCTTGGTCGCCGAGGATTGAACCAGAGCTTGAATCTGATCCAACAATTGATTGTCGGGATAAGACGATCCTGGATTCGGCCGGCCTTGTGGAGTGAGAGAGCCAAAGGTGGCCGTCAGATTGCCGTTATCACTCAGGATAAAAGAGCTTCCCGAGCGAAAAGCGAAGCTATTGGAAATCTGAGAGTTATTGTCGAGAGTGACATCCAAGATCTTGACGCTCAGCGCCACCTGACGCTGACGAAGATCAAGCTGCTTGAGATACTGCTCGGCAACAGCGACCAATGCCGGGTCACCAATCATCGTGATCGTATCCAATCTCGCATCAGTAGTCGCCTGCAGACCAACAAGAGGCCCGATTCCTGCGCTGTAGACCTCGACAGAGGTGGTCGTTGAACTGGTCGTCGTCGAGGAGCTTGGCGATCCCTGGACTGCAGTTGCTTGAGACGTTCCTGTACTGACAGAGGTCGAAATCGTATTGGTCTTGGTGACTGAGGCGCCAAGATTTGCCAAGTAATCTGCAGCTGACTCAGGGGAGACCTGATTTAAGCGATAAATCTTAGACAACCGTGCCCCAAAGGATTTGCCATGCGCCCCCTTGCCAGCAAGGATCATTCCGCCCTCAAGCTTGGCTGAAAGCCCCGAAGAAAGCAGCACGGCGTTAAATGCACGTGAAAAATCTTCGTTGACAAATGAAATATTAACCTTGGGCGAGTTGTCAGCAGGGGGAGCCGCTGAAGAGCCAGGGGGTTGATTTGAAGCAGGGGCTGTCGCTGGCGACGCCTGCGATGCAGACGTCGCTGCCTCATCGACATACACAAAGCCATAGTTACCAATGCGCGCAAGGCTCATCAACACATCCTTGGCCGATGCATTGCGAAGCGTCATGGTGATACGCGGACCGCGCAGATTGATGAAGCTGAAATTACGCAGCATCATCGTCCCGATCGCCATATCACCCAGCGGCGGGGCGACAGCCCGAGGCTGCAGCGGTGGGGCATAGGTTGCCTGGGGGACAGCCCCTGGTTGATTGAGGTTGGGCCGCACCGTCTGCAGCGATGCCTGCGGTGTTGCGGCAAAGGTCACGATCAGATTTTTGCCGTCAGCGCTGACCACAGGACGCGTCAGCGGCAGCCCCTGGGAGGGAAGTACATCCAGCTGGAAGCTGGTACCCGAACCGGTCAGAGTGACCTGCTGCAAACCGAACTCAGGCAAGCTCAGGCGCTGCGGTCCCTGCTGCAGAGCTGAGGCATTGGCGGTGATGAGTTGCCCCTGCCAGCCATTACTTGAGGTCGATTGCACAAGCTGTGGCGCCGGGCCTGTGCCCTCGATGATCAGCGCCACACCACCAGCCTGGCGACTGACCTTGAGCAGCAGACCGCTACTGGCTTGCTGCGACTGCGGCGGTGGCGCCGTCGAGCGTGGGGCGGCAAAGCCAACGGGGCCAGGCAGCCACGGACCTGCAGCGGCAGCGGCAGCGGCTGCAGCAACAGCAACCAGTCGCCTACCTACGCTATTTGTCACGCCAAGCTCAAGTCATCGCGGCCCGATGGTATCGGCTGCGGGCCATGAAAACCAGGGCAAGATCTAGGTTTTTGCGTTATACAACGCAACCGCCAGCTTCAGCTCAACAGGCGTGACCAGCTGCGATGACTCAGCGGCTTTTGCTGATCCAGCAGAACCGGCAGGCAATCCCTGATTGAGAGCCAGATTGCTCTGCACCACTAGCAAGCTGAGGGACTCGAGCGAGCGCATGAAGGCCAGCAAATTGGGGTAGCGCCCCTTGGCGCTGAGCAACAGCTTGGTGCTGACAAGACCTGCCTTGAGCAAGGGATCGCGCTGCTGGGTGGCTTCGGTCTGTTTTCGGGCGGCAGCTTCTTTGCTCAGCTTCTTTTTGGTGCCCTTTTTCTGCGCTTTGAGGGCATCAACCTCTTCGCCATCGCCAACGGCCAAGGCAGCAGTTGGTTCAAACAACTGCAACTGCACCCCATGGCGGCGCGCCTCGCGGTCCGCCTGGGCCATGAAGGTGACCAGCTCACCGCTGCCGGCGATCAAGCTGATCAGCTGTTGCTGCTGGCGCTCGGCGAGCAGCTGTTGCTGAACCGTTCGCGCCAGATCGGCACGCAGTTGCGGCAACTGCTGCTCTTGGGCGAGCTTTTCTTCAACCTGCCGCCCCTGCAGCTGCACCTGAGCGATCAACGGGAATGAACCCACCGCCAGCACCGCCAGGGCCAGCAAGGCGCCGACCCCCGCCGGCGCCCAGACCAACAGACGGGGGATGAGCACGTTCGGCGCTGATGCCTGCAGAGAGCTCATCGCAGCAACCCCTCGGCCTGCAGCCGCTGCAAGCGGCGCACCATGCCACCTGCGCCCAGCTCTTGCAGCAGCCGCAGTTCAGCCGCGGGGGCGAGCTGGGGGCGAAATTTGGCGCTGAGCTCAAAACCCACCAACGCTGGTGGCAACGCCACCGTGCCTGGGGTCGGCTTTTTCTCGCCGCCGCGGGCTGCCTTGCGCAAGGTGATGCTGCTGGGATCGAGCAAGGGCGAGCGTCCCAGCTCGATCTG
>VGPQ01000182.1 GCA_016882555.1 Cyanobacteria bacterium M_surface_7_m2_040 | reverse complement strand
CCATTCAATTTGTTGTTTCAGGATGATGTCATATTGTCTATCGTTAGCATGACTATTTTGACATTTCAAGCATTTTCTGAATTGGTCTCAAGGCCTGGATTCGGATTGATTCCTCAAGTTCAATGGCTGGGCTCATGGTTTCTAGGCACTGCTGTATTTTCTCCAGCGTGTTCAGTCTCATGTAGGGGCAGGCATTGCAGCTGCAGCCATCGCTCCCAGGAACATCAAGGAAGCTTTTGTCAGGGACTTTCAGTCGCATCTGGTGAAGGATCCCTGGTTCGGTCAGAACAATGAAACTTTCGGCTTTGCTTTGCTGCGCCCTCTGCAGCATTTTGCTGGTGGATCCAATGAAATCCGCGTGTTCAAGAAGGTGAGGCATGCATTCTGGATGTGCCAGCACTTCGGCCTTGGGATGTTGTGATTTGAGACCCAGCAGAGCCTGTTCGCTGAAGCTCTCGTGAACGATGCAGCTCCCCGGCCACAAGGTCATCTCGCGACCGCTCTGTGCCTGCACCCAACGCCCAAGGTTTTGATCTGGAGCAAAGAGAATCGGTCGATTCTCGGGAAGTTGTTTGACTAGATCCACCGCATTGCTGCTGGTGCAGATCAGGTCGCTCTGCGCTTTGATTGCCGCTGAACAGTTGATGTAGCTGACCACGATGTGGTCAGGATGTTGACTGCGGAAGCGTGCGAAGGCATCGGCAGGGCAGGCGTCAGCAAGGCTGCAGCCTGCCTCCAGATCAGGGATCAGCACCGTTTTGTCTGGGCTGAGGATCTTTGCCGTCTCGGCCATGAAATGGACACCGCAGAACACGATCACTTCGGCGTCTGTTGCCGCCGCTTTGCGGGAGAGTTCCAGCGAATCGCCGATGAAGTCGGCGATGTCTTGTACGGCGGGCTCCTGGTAGTAATGCGCCAATATCACGGCGTTGCGCTCCTGCCTGAGCTTTTCAATCGCCGCTCTGTGCTCGTCGTCAAGGCAGGCCGTTGAGCTCTGGGATGCCGCGAAGATCACGCTCCGACCCCTGGGCGAGGATGGGGCCACCCTAGGCATGGTCTGTTCCGCTGCCGCTTTGTTCTGCACCACTGCGCCTGGCGATCGCCGGTGACCTCCACGGGCAGTGGGATGAGCACGACCATGCCGTGCTCAGGATTCTCGCCCCCGATGCGCTTCTGCTGGTGGGTGATCTCAGCGACGGCGCGCCTCGCATCCCCGCCCAGTTGCGTCGCCTTGAACAGCAGCTGTTGCTACCAACGGTCTGCATCCTCGGCAACCACGACACGGGCCGTGACCCCACCGGCCATGCGCTCAGACGGCAAATGGCGGCCCTTGGCCCGCTGGATTGCGGCTGGCAGCTGCGCCAGCTGGTGCCCTCCTCCCATCGATCTCCTGGTCTTGTGGTCGTGGGTGCCAGACCCGGCTCCGCGGGTGGCGGTTTCCACCTGTCGCAGGCCTGTCTGTCGGTGTTTGGACCCCTCTCGCTGGAGCAATCAGCGGCGCGCATCGTTGCCGCAGCGGCGGCGGCCCCACCCGATTGTCCGCTGGTGCTGCTGGCCCACTGCGGTCCTGCGGGGCTGGGTAGCGAGCTGAGCGACCCCTGCGGACGGGATTGGAAACGTCCGGCCTGTGATTGGGGCGATCAGGATCTTGCCCTTGCCCTTGCCCGCATTCGCCAGGTACGCCCACTGCCGTTGGTGGTCTTTGGCCACATGCACCACCGTCTCAAGCGGGGAGCTGGTGAGCGCCGCAGCTTTGTGGTCGATCGCCAGGGCACGGCCTACCTCAACGCTGCCTGTGTACCCCGGCATCTGGTTGACGCGGCCGGCGTGGCACTGCGTCATTTCAGCTGGGTCGAACTCGACGCTGCGGGGCTGCTCCTGGCCGCCCACCGCTGGTATGGCCTTGATGGCCGACTCCACTACGAGGAGCGCCTGTTTGACCGGCCTGCGGTGGCGGCGGCGGCCACTGAGACGGCAGCTTTGGGATGCTGATCGTCGCTTGCATCAGCGCCCATGGCTACGGCCACGGTTCGCGCACAGCTTCTGTTCTGGCTGCTCTGGCGCGGCGCCGTCCCGACTGGCGCCTCGTGCTCTCCACCGCCCTGCCGCGCAGCTTCCTTGATCTTGCGATGGGTGCGGTGCCGTTTGAGCACCGGATCTGCCAGTGGGATGTGGGGGTGGTCCAGGCCGATGCCCTGGGCTCAGACCCCGACGCCACCCTGAAGGCCCTGGCCGACCTGGAGTGTTCGCTGCCGAGCCAGCTCGAGGCCGAAGCCCAATGGCTTCTCGAGCAGCGCTGCCCCCCAGCTGAACCGATCCTGGTGTTGGGGGATGTGCCGCCGGCAGCAGCAGGGTTGGCGCAACGGCTGGGCGCGCCCCTGGTGTGGCTGGCCAGTTTCGGCTGGGAGGCCATCTATGGGCCCATGGGTCAAGCCTTTGCCCCGTGGGCGCAGCAAGCCCTCGACGCCTACCGCAGCGGGCAGCTGCTGATCCGCTGCCCGCTGGCGATGCCGATCGCCTGGGGCATTCCCGAGGTGAGCGTGGGGCTCACCGCCAGCACCCCGCGGCTGCAGGGAGCGGCGCTCAGGCAGCTCAGGGATCAGCTGCAGTTGCCAGCCGATCGTGAGCGCTGCGTGCTGATCAGCTTTGGCGGCATGGGCCTGGATCTGGCGGCGGCCCCCCTGCCGCGCTGGCCCGAGCAGGTGTTCATCGGCCCCGATGCGGCCATGGCGGCCCACGCCAACGGCCGCGTGCTGCCGGAGGGCCTGCGCCCCCTCGATCTGATGCCGCTCTGCAGCCGGCTGATCACCAAGCCGGGCTACAGCAGCTTCTGCGAAGCGATGAGCCAGGGTCTGGGCATCCACCTGGTGGCCCGTGAGGGCTTTGCTGAGGCGGCCGTGCTGCAGCGTGATCTTGAGAACCATGGCTTGCACCGTCTGCTCAGTCGCGAGGCCTTTGCCCGCGGTGATTGGCAGTTGGATCAGCCCTTGCTGGCACCGCGGCTCGGGCCCCTGCCGGGTGGGGGCAGCGACCAGGCGGCGGCGGCGATTGAAGCCGCCGCTTGCGGCGTTTGAGCCGCGTCCTGGTGCGCAAGGGGTTGCCGGATTGCGTTCGCTGCGGCACATTGGCGCGACCTTTGCTTCCCAGCCCAGGCTCAAGAGCCGCCGTTGTCGTTTGCCTGACTGGTTTTGCGTTCAGCCTTTCATCGCCGTTGGCCCACCGCCCTGCTCCTGGCAGGCCTGACCAGCGGTCTTCCGGCCCTGGCGGCCCCGGCCCCCGCCGCCGCCCAGGAGGCCCCAGTGGAGCATTCGCTTCAGCCCCTCTCGGCCCTGGCGATGCTGGAGGCATTGCCCCAGGCCCAGCGCATCTTTGCGATCACCCCCGAGCGCCGCGCCCTGCTCAACACGATCCGCTATGCCGAAGGCACCTGGGCCCAGGGCAGCGACCTGGGTTACCGCATCCTTTTTGGCGGCAGCGTGATCGATTCGCTCGAGCGCCATCCCAACCGGGTGATGCGCAGCGCCCGCTATGCCAGCGCCGCGGCCGGGGCCTACCAGTTCATGCCGTTCACCTGGGCGATGGCGGCCCGGGCCCTGGGGCTGCCGGCCTTCCACCCCGAACTTCAGGACCAGGCGGCCCTGTTTCTGGTGCAGCGCCGCGGTGCCCTGCAGTTGGCCGACCGCGGGGAGCTGACGCCCCATCTGGTGGCCAAGCTGGCACCCGAATGGGCCTCGTTCCCCACCCTGCGCGGCCACAGCTTCTATGGCCAACCAGTGAAGCGCTTCGCCGATCTCAAGCGTTTCTATGACGAGAACCTGGTGCGGCTGCGGGCAGCTCTGGGCCCCGCTGAGCCGGCCCAACCGGCCTGCGAACCGGCAAGCTCTCTGCGCTGCCGCCTCGAAGCCCTCGACAGGCTGGGGCCGCGCAGCCGGGCTGGCGTCTGATCAGCTCTCGCCCTGCTTGAGCCTTGCCTTGCCCACGGTGTTCTGGGCGATCAGGTAAGCCGCCACAATGGCCCCCGCAAAGCCCAGGGCATTGCGGGCCAGGGGCAGCAGGTCGGGGGTGCG
>VGPQ01000181.1 GCA_016882555.1 Cyanobacteria bacterium M_surface_7_m2_040 | reverse complement strand
GGCGTGCCAGTGGTGCTGGGGTACACCGCTGCCTGGAGCACCCCACCCCCCCTGGATGGGGCCTTTGCCCAGCTTCAGCACTGGCGGGAGCTGCAGGTGGTGGCGGCAACAGGCGGCCTCGCCCTCGGGGAATAGGCTCGGGCGATTGATCTGCCGCACAGCCCCGCAATGAGCCGTTACGTCTTCACCTCTGAATCGGTCACCGAGGGCCATCCCGACAAGATCTGTGACCAGGTGAGCGATGCGGTGCTGGACGCCCTGCTGGCCCAGGACCCCGCCAGCCGCGTGGCCTGCGAAACCGTGGTCAACACCGGCCTGTGCCTGATCACCGGCGAAGTGACCACCACCGCCCGGGTTGACTTCAACACCCTGGTGCGGGGCGTCATTCAAAAGATCGGCTACAGCGGCGCCCGCGCCGGCGGCTTTGACGCCAACAGCTGCGCCGTGCTGGTGGCCCTCGATCAGCAGTCGCCCGACATCGCCCAGGGGGTCAACGAAGCCGATGACCATGCCGGCGACCCGCTCGACCTGATCGGCGCCGGCGACCAGGGAATCATGTTTGGTTACGCCTGCGACGAGACGCCCGAGCTGATGCCGCTGCCGATCAGCCTGGCCCACCGCCTGGCGCGGCGCTTGGCCGAAGTGCGCCACAACGGCACCCTGGGCTACCTGCTGCCTGACGGCAAAACCCAGGTGAGCGTGGTCTACGAGAACGACCAGCCCGTGGCGATCGACACGATCCTGATCTCGACCCAGCACACCGCTGAGATCGACGGCATCAGCGACGAAAAGGCCATGCGCGAGCGCATCAGCGCCGACCTCTGGTCGCACGTGGTGGAGCCCGCCACCAGCGACCTGAACCTCAAACCCAGCAAAGACGTCACCCGTTTTCTGGTGAACCCCACCGGCAAATTCGTGGTGGGCGGGCCCCAGGGTGATGCCGGCCTGACCGGCCGCAAGATCATCGTCGACACCTATGGCGGCTATGCCCGCCACGGCGGCGGCGCTTTCTCGGGCAAAGACCCCACCAAGGTGGACCGCTCGGCCGCCTATGCCGCCCGCTATGTGGCCAAGGCGCTGGTGGCGGCCGGCCTGGCCCGCAAGGCCGAGGTGCAGCTGAGCTATGCCATCGGCGTGGCCCGCCCGGTGAGCATCCTGGTGGAGAGCTTCGGCACCGGCAAACTAGCCGACGCCGATCTCACCGCCCTGGTGCAGGAGCATTTCGACCTGCGCCCCGGCGCCATCATCAAAACCTTCGGCCTGCGCAACCTGCCCCAGCAACGGGGCGGCCGCTTTTACCAGGATGTGGCCGCCTATGGCCACTTCGGCCGCAGCGACCTGGCCCTGCCCTGGGAAGAGGTGAGCACCATCGCGGCCACCCTGCGCCAGGCCACCGCCAGCCGCGTTGCCGCCTGAGGCAGCTGCCGCGCAGCCGCCACTGGGCCTGGGCGTTGACCTGGGCAGCAGCGGCCTGAGGATTGCCCTGATGGCCGCGGCCCGGCAGGGGGTGGCTGAGCCCATCTGGCAGGCGGCCAGCCCCTACCCCGGCCCTTTCGAAGACCCCCGCAGCTGGTGGCAGGGGTTGATCAACCTCTGCCAGCCGATCCCGGCTGAGCTGCGCAAGCGGGTGGGGGCGATCGCGATCGACGGCACCTCGGGCACCCTGCTGCTGTGCCGACCCGATGGCAGCCTGCTGCCAGGGGAGCTGGGGCTGGCCCTGCCCTACCACCTGGCTTGCAGCGAGCAGGCCGCGACCGCCCAAGCCCTGGCCAACGGCGGTCCCAACCCCGCCAGCGCCGCTGCGGCCAGTGCCAGCGGCAGCCTGGCCCGGGCCCTGCGGCTGGTGCAGCAGGCCACCAGCATGCATCCCGCGTTGCATCCCGCCCACGGGCTGCTGCTGCGCCATCAGGCCGACTGGCTGATGGGCCAGCTGCTGGGCCACTGGCGCTGCGGCGAGGCCACCAACAACCTGCGCCTGGGCTGGCTGCAAGGCGAGTCGCCGGGATGGGCGGGCGCGATAGGGCTGCAGCGCTGGAGCCCCGCCCTGCCGCAGATCATCGCTTGCGGCAGCGTGGCCGGCCCGCTGGCGGGAGCAGCGGCAGCAAGCCTGGGGCTGCCGGCGAGCGCCGCGGTGGTGGCGGGCTGCACCGATTCCAGCGCCGCCGTGCTGGCCGCCGATGCCGGCCCCGGCGATGGCATCACGGTGCTGGGCACCACCCTGGTGCTCAAGCAATGGAGCGAGCGCCCCATCGCCGCCGCCGGGGTCAGCAGCCAACAGCTCGGGGACCGCTGGCTGGTGGGCGGTGCCAGCAATGCCGGTGGCGGCGTGCTGCGGCGGTGGTTTGACGACCAGCAGCTCGAGCAGCTCAGCCGCCAGATCGACCCGGCCCGGCCCAGCGGGCTGGCGCTGCGGCCGCTGCCGGGTGTGGGCGAACGCTTCCCGGTCGACGATCCCACCCTCGAACCGGTGCTGGAGCCACGCCCCGTGAGCGACGCCCTTTATCTGCAGGCGCTGCTCGAGGGGCTGGCGGCGATCGAAGCCGCCGGCTGGCAGCGGCTGCAACACCTGGGCATGCCGCCGCTCAGGCGGGTGATCAGCCTGGGAGGCGGAGCCCGCAACCCGCAATGGCGCGCCCTTCGCCAGCGGCTGCTGAGCGTGCCGGTGCTCAACCGCCCCCAGCTGAGCGCGGCCCTGGGCATGGCCAGACTGGCGGCTGGCGCACTGCACCCCTCGGCCGATGACTGATCAGGATCCATCCCCCGCTCCCGGCGGCCCGGGGGATCAACCCCGCTGGCTACAGCTCGCATCGATGGCGCTGTTTGTGGTGCTGGCGGGCTATGTGAGTTTCAGCGGCATCCGCCTGGCTGTGCTGCTGTGGCAGCGCTTCGGCGCAGCGTGAACCGCAGCGAAGCGCCCCGCAGCCAGCCAGCCTCAGCCAGCAGAATCAGCCGGTATCCCTCCCTGCGTCGCCCGTTGTCATGGCCGCCGATCCCCTGACCGCTGCGGTGAGCGACCGCATCTGCATGCACATGAACGATGACCACGCCGAAGCCGTGGTCGCCTATGCGCGGCACTACGGCGGCATCGCCACGGCGCAGGTGGCCCGCATGGTGGCGATCACACCCGAGGCGATGCAGCTGGAGGTCGATGGCCAGCCCCTGAGCGTGGCCTTTGACCACACCCTGAGTGACAGTGAAGACGCCCACCGCACCCTGGTGACGATGCTGCGCGCAATGCCGGCGCAGCCCTGAAGCGGCCGGTGGGAACACTCGCAGGGAGATCTCCCCCCTGGCGTCCCATGCCCACAGCGCCCTCCCCGCAGCCCGAGTGGTTCCCCCTGCGCTGGCAGCTCAACGACAGACCCAGTCCTGGCTGGAGCCCTGAGGGTCTCAGCGGGCAGACGCCGTTGCCCTGGTGGAGCGCGGGCTGGTATGGCGGGGAGCTGCAGAGCCTGCTAAGAGCGCTGCGCCGGGACCCCCAGCCGGCACCACTGCTGCGCCGCCTTTCACCCCTGCGGGAGGAGTTGGCAGCGCTGGCCGCCAGCACTGAAACCCGCGAACTCTGGCTGGTGCCCGTGCCTGGATGGCGCTCCCAGCCGAATCCGGTGCCGCAGCTGCTGGCCCAGACCCTGCAGCAACAGGCCGATCCAGCACACCGCTGCCGGCTGCGCAGCGAGCTGCTGCAGCGCAACTGGCGGGTGCTGCCCCAGCACCGGTTGGGCCGGCAGCAGCGCTGGCGAAACCAATGGCTGAGCTTTCGGGCGCTGCTGCCGCAGCACCCCGCCAGCGTTGAAACCGCCCGGGTGCTGCTGATCGACGATGTGTTGACCAGCGGCGCCACGGCGCTGGCGGCCCAGCGGGCCCTGCATAGCGCAGGCTGGCGGGTGGCCGGCCTGCTGTGCCTAGCCCGCACCCCGCGCCGCAGCCCCGCAGCAGCGGCGGAGAACCGGGCGTGATTTAAGATCACAGCGTCGAAGCAGGCTCGCCTCGAGCACATGCAAGCGACGTGCCGGGATAGCTCAGTTGGTAGAGCAGGCGACTGAAAATCGCCGTGTCCCCAGTTCAAATCTGGGTCCTGGCATTCCTCCGCAGGCAGTCGAACACCGCAGGACCTGCGGACACACCC
>VGPQ01000180.1 GCA_016882555.1 Cyanobacteria bacterium M_surface_7_m2_040 | reverse complement strand
GCTGCCCGGGCCGATGCCAATGACCGCGCCGCCGCCCGCAGCAGCCTCGACGCCACCCTCAGCGATTGGCGCAACGGCGAACCGATCCGCGCCCGCGACTGGCTGCAGCGCCTGTTGACCGAGATCGCACCCCTGGCCGCCGAACTGCAGCTGGAGACGGTTCTCGAGCCGCTGCAGGGGATCCTGCAGCAGGGCAACCAGGCCATGCGCTGGCTGGCGCAGCTGCGTGATGGCGCAACGATCGCCGCGATTGTGGCCAGCGATGCCGCAGCCCTGGCCCGGCGGGAGGAAGCTTTGGGATGATCATGGATCGACCTGCCATCCCAACCGTCACCGATTCCCTGACGATGCGGCCCTCCGAACCGCTTGCCATGACCGCCACACCGCGGGTGCGCCGGCTGCTGGGTGAGCGGCTGGAGCTGGTGGAGGAGCTGTGGCAGACCGTGCTGCGCAGCGAGTGCCCGCCCGAACAGGCCGAGCGGTTGCTGCGGCTCAAGCAACTGGGCGAACCGGAAACCACGCTCGGCGAGTCGACCACGGCGATCGTGGCCCTGATCCGGGACATGGATCTGGCTGAAGCCATCGCCGCTGCCCGAGCCTTCTCGCTGTATTTCCAGCTCGTCAACATCCTCGAGCAGCACATCGAGGAAGACAGCTACCTCGACAGCCTCAGCGGCCAGGACGAACCGCTGCCCGCCGATCCCTTCCAGCCCCCCCTGGCCAGCCAGGCGGAGCCGGCCACCTTTCGGCAGTTGTTTGAACGTCTGCGCCGTCTGGGCGTGCCACCGGCTCAGCTGGAGGGACTGCTGCACGACCTGGATCTGCGGCTGGTGTTCACCGCCCACCCCACGGAGATCGTGCGCCACACCGTGCGGCACAAGCAGCGTCGGGTGGCCCATCTGATCCAGCGGCTCGAGCAGGCTGAAGGCCTCAGCCTCGACGACACCCTGGTGATCCGCCGCCAGCTCGAGGAGGAGATCCGGCTCTGGTGGCGCACCGATGAGCTGCACCAGTTCAAGCCCACGGTGCTCGACGAGGTCGACTACGCCCTGCACTACTTCCAGCAGGTGCTGTTTGACGCCATGCCCCAGCTCAGGCAGCGGTTGCGCGCGGCACTGAGCTCGAGCTATCCGGATGTGGAACCGCCCCGCGATGCCTTCTGCACCTTCGGCTCGTGGGTGGGGTCCGACCGCGATGGCAACCCCTCGGTGACCCCCGAGATCACCTGGCGCACCGCCTGCTATCAGCGCCAGCTGATGCTCGAGCGCTACATCAAATCGGTGGGTGCGCTGCGCGACCAGCTCAGCATCTCGATGCAATGGAGCCAGGTGAGCCCGGCGCTGCTCGAGTCCCTGGAAATGGACCGTCTGCGCTTTCCCGAGATCTACGAGGAGCGGGCGGCCCGCTACCGGCTGGAGCCCTACCGGCTCAAGCTCAGCTACACCCTCAAGCGGCTGCAGCTCACCCACGAGCGCAATCAGCAGCTGGCCGAGGCGGGCTGGGAGTCACCCTGCGACGGCCACACCGGGCTGGTGAACCCGTTTGATGGCACGGCGGCAACGCCGGAGCTGCACTTCAGCTCGGCCGACGAATTCAGAGCCAGTCTGGAGCTGATCCAGGACAGCCTGGTGGCCACCGGCCTGAGCTGCGAACCGCTGCAGACGCTGATCAGCCAGGTGCACATCTTTGCCTTCTGCCTGGCCAGCCTCGACATTCGCCAGGAGAGCACCCGCCACAGCGACGCCGTCGATGAGCTCAGCCGCTACCTACAGCTGCCGGTTGCCTACGCCGAGATGGACGAGGAGCAGCGTGTCGCCTGGCTGCTCAGCGAACTCCAGACCCGCCGGCCATTGCTGCCGCCGGCGGCGCGCTGGAGTGAGGCCAGCGCCGAGACGTTTGCGGTGTTCCGCATGCTCAAGCGGCTGCAGCAGGAATTCGGGGAGCGGATCTGCCGCACCTACGTCATCTCGATGAGCCACACGGTCTCCGACCTGCTCGAGGTGCTGCTGCTGGCCAAGGAAGCGGGCCTGGTGGATCCCCAGAGTCAGCGGGCCTCGCTGCTGGTGGTGCCGCTGTTCGAAACGGTGGAGGATCTGCAGGGAGCTCCGGCAGTGATGGAGCGGTTGCTGCGCGAGCCGTCCTACCGCCGGTTGCTCGACAACGGCGGCGAAGCCGGCCCACCACTGCAGGAGGTGATGCTCGGCTACTCCGACAGCAACAAGGACTCCGGCTTCCTCTCCAGCAACTGGGAGATCCACAAGGCCCAGATCGCACTGCAGCGGCTGGCCAACCAGCACGACGTGGCCCTGCGTATCTTCCACGGCCGCGGCGGCTCCGTGGGCCGCGGGGGTGGGCCGGCCTATCAGGCGATCCTGGCCCAGCCGAGCGGCACCCTCTGCGGCCGCATCAAGATCACCGAGCAGGGCGAGGTGCTGGCCTCGAAGTACGCCCTGCCCGAGCTGGCGCTCTACAACCTCGAGACCGTGACCACCGCCGTGCTGCAGAACAGCCTGGTGAGCACCCCCGTGGACGACACCCCCAGCTGGAACGAGCTGATGGCGCGGCTGGCCGCCCGATCCCGCAGCCACTACCGCGCCCTGGTGCACGACAACCCCGACCTGGTCGCGTTCTTCACCCAGGTCACACCAATCGAGGAGATCAGCAAGCTGCAGATCTCAAGCCGCCCGGCACGGCGCAAGGGCGGCGCCCGCGACCTCTCCAGCCTGCGGGCGATCCCGTGGGTGTTCGGCTGGACCCAGAGCCGCTTTCTGCTGCCCAGCTGGTTCGGGGTGGGGGCTGCCCTGCAGGAGGAGCTCGACCACGACGCCGGCCAACTGGAGCTGCTGCGCCTGCTCTACCAGCGCTGGCCCTTCTTCCGCATGCTCATCTCCAAGGTGGAGATGACCCTGGCCAAGGTGGATCTCGATCTGGCCCATCACTACGTGCAGAGCCTGGGGCGCAGCGAGCACCGCGACGCGTTTGAGGCGATCTTCCAGGCCATCGCCGCGGAGTTCACGCTCACCCGCGATCTGGTGCTCAGGATCACCGGCCACGCACGCCTGCTGGATGCCGATCCGGCCCTGCAGCTGGCGGTCGACCTGCGCAACCGCACGATCATCCCCCTGGGCTTCCTGCAGGTGGCCCTGCTGCGGCGGCTGCGCGAGCAGAACCGTCAACCTCCGATGAGCGAGGCGGCGAGCACCGATGCCGACGGTCGCACCTACAGCCGCAGCGAACTGCTGCGTGGTGCTTTGCTGACCATCAACGGCATTGCCGCCGGCCTGCGCAACACCGGTTGAGTGCTGCGCCTTGAGCTTGCCTTCGCTGTTGATCCCCTTCCGCCTGCAACCGCCAACCCCACGCCTGCGTGAGGGCTACCGGCTGCTGGACAACCCCGAGTTGCCGGCTGAAGCGCTCAACCGCCTGCTGCAGCAGGCGGGCGACCAACCCCGCAGCCAGGAACGCTGGCGCCAGGTGTTGGCGCACAGCACCTGGCACTTCGCGGTGATCAACGAACCGGCGGCCCAAGTGGTGGGGTTCGTGCGCATCACCAGCGACATGGCGCTCAACGCCAACCTCTGGGATCTGGTCGCCGATGCCGATGATCCGGCCGCAACCGAGGTGTATGGGGCGCTGGTGGGAGCGGCGCTCGGCCGCCTGCGGCGTGAACTCAGCGGCTGCAGCATCTCTCTGGCCGCCCCACCGGCCGCCCTTGAGGCCCTGGCCCAGCATGGCTTTGTGATCGATCCCGGGGGCATCCGCGCCATGGGGCTGCCCCTGGGCTGACTGACACTTCTCCGTTCCGGCGGAGAAGCAGAACACGAGCATGGAGGGACTCGAACCCCCGACACTCAGAACCGGAATCTGATGCTCTATCCAACTGAGCTACATGCCCACCGCCGCTGCCGGCTGGGCCTACCTTAACCGCTCACCGCAACAGGGCGATTCGGCTGCAACGCCTGGAGCTGCTGCGCTTTCGCAACATCGGCGCCCTCGAGCTGGTGTTCGAAGCGCCCCGCTTGCTGGTGCTGGGCCGCAATGGCGAAGGCAAGTCGAATCTGCTCGAAGCGGTGGAGCTGCTCGGCAGCCTGCGCTCCCACCGGGCCAGCCATGATCGCGACCTGATT
>VGPQ01000179.1 GCA_016882555.1 Cyanobacteria bacterium M_surface_7_m2_040 | reverse complement strand
GATCGAAGCCGGCCGTGAACACCGGCGTTACCCGGTGGCCATCGGCCGGCCCGGCTGGGAAACGCCGGTGGGTCGCTTTGCCGTGCTCGAACTGGTGGAGGAACCGGTGTGGGTGCACCCGGCCACAGGCCGGCGCATCCCGCCAGGGCCCAACAATCCGCTGGGCAGCCGCTGGATCGGCTTTCTGGAGGACTGCACGCCACGGCGCGGCTTCAACGGTCAGACCCAGCTGGTGGTGCAAGGCTGCGCCACAGCGGGCTTCCACGGCACACCGCAACGCAGCAGCATCGGCCGGGCCGTCTCCCACGGCTGTGTGCGCCTGCTGGACGAGCACATCCGCGAGCTGTTCGAGCTGGTGGAGCTCGGCACCCCCGTAACCGTGCTGCCCTGAGGCTGCGGGGAGGCTGCGGATCGGTGCCCGTAAAGTTGCCCCCTCCGGAGCCTCCAGCGTGCGAATTCTGTTTGCGGCCGCCGAATGCGCCCCCATGGTCAAGGTGGGGGGCATGGGGGATGTGGTGGGATCCCTGCCCCCGGCCCTGGCGGCCCTGGGCCACGACGTGCGCGTGATCATGCCCGGCTACGGGCGGCTCTGGAGCCGGCTGGAGATTCCAGCTGAGCCGGTGTGGCGGGGTCACACCATGGGCAACGACTTTGCCGTGTTCGAAACGCGGCACCCCAGCAACGGCCTCACCATGTACCTGGTGGGCCATCCGGTGTTCGACGGCGAGCGCATCTACGGCGGCGACGACGAAGACTGGCGCTTCACCTTCTTCGCCAGTGCCACGGCCGAATTCTGCTGGCACCACTGGAAGCCCCAGGTGCTGCACTGCCATGACTGGCACACCGGCATGCTGCCGGTGTGGATGCACCAGGACCCCGAGATCAGCACGGTGTTCACCATCCACAACCTCAAGTACCAGGGGCCCTGGCGCTGGAAGCTGGAGCGCATGACCTGGTGCCCCTGGTACATGCAGGGCGACCACACGATGGCGGCGGCGTTGCTCTATGCCGATCGGGTCAATGCGGTCTCGCCCACCTATGCCCAGGAGATCCGCACGCCGCAGTACGGCGAGCAGCTGGAGGGCCTCCTCAACTACATCAGCGGCAAATTGCGGGGCATCCTCAACGGCATTGATGTGGAGGATTGGAACCCGGCCACGGATCAGAGCCTGCCGGCGCGTTTCAGTGCCGCCAACCTGGCACCACGAGCCGACAACAAGGCGGCCCTGCAGGAGCGATTTGGTCTCACGCCGAATCCCCGCTCCTACCTGATGGGCCTGGTGAGCCGCCTGGTGGATCAGAAAGGGGTCGATCTGCTGCTGCAGGTGGCGGATCGGGTGCTGGCCTACACCGACAGCCAGATCGTGGTGCTGGGCACCGGCGATCGCAGCTATGAGAGTGGCCTGTGGCAGATGGCCTCGCGCCATCCTGGCCGCTTCGCCGTGTTTCTCACCTACGACGACGCCCTCTCACGGCTGATCTACGCCGGCAGCGATGCCTTCCTGATGCCCAGCCGCTTCGAACCCTGCGGCATCAGCCAGATGCTGGCCATGCGTTACGGCTCAATTCCAGTGGTGCGCATGGTGGGTGGCCTGGTCGACACCGTGCCACCGAACGACCCCCTGGCGGGCAGCGGCACCGGCTATGGCTTTGACCGCTACGAACCGATCGACTTCTACACCGCGATCGTGCGCTCCTGGGAGGCCTACCGCAACCAGGCCAGCTGGCAGGAGCTGCAGCGCCGCGCCATGGGGGTCGACTTCAGCTGGGCCCGCTCCGCCCTGGAGTACGACGCCATGTACCGCGATGTCTGCGGCGTCAAGGAGCCCACCCCCGAAGCGGCCGACGTGGAGAAGTTCTCCCAGGGCCAGGACGCCGACCCCTCCCGGCGTGGCCTGGCGGGCCTGCTGCGGCTGCGCGGGCAGGGCTGAGGCGGCGCCGCTAGAACCGGGCCATCGGCAGCTTCGGGGCCATGGCCGAACACTCCAACCTGCCGGCTCCCTACGAGAGCCCGTGGCGGCAGCTGGCTCAGGCCCTGCGCAGCGTGGCGGCCAGCCTGGGGCTGGATGCGCGCGGCCTCTGGCGGCGCAACCGCAGCGGCGAGCTGCCCCGGCCGGCCTGGTGGCCGCCGCGTCTCGCGGCGGCGTTCTGGCCACTGGTGCTGGCTGCGGCGGTGGGGGTGGTGATGGCAGCCCTGCTCACCCTGAGCCCGCTGCGCGGTCCAGGCCCGGGCCCCGCGACCAGCAGCGAAACAAACGGTGGTGCTGCTCCTGACCCTCTTGCCGCACCTCGAGTGCCCGTTGTTGAAACGGTTGAGCGTGTTGCACCAGAGGACCCGGTTGCGCCACCAGGCCAATCCGCCCCACTCCGAAAGGATGCACAGCCTGCGCGGCCAACCACGCCGGCCGCACCTGCTCCTGCCGGTTCTGCGGCTGCGCCAGTCGAACCGCCAAACAACACGCTGTTGCAGCAGTTTCAGACCGGCGACGGGGGGACCCTGATCCTCGACCTGCTTGCCAGGCCGGACACGAGCCTGTTGCAGCTGCGGCTGAGCCCGGCGTTCGAGCAGCTGGACCCCGGGCGCCAGCGCCGCCTAGCCGACACCTGGCTGGAGCACACCCTGGAGCTGGGCTTTGAGCAGCTCGAGCTGCTCGACGGCCAGGGCCAGCAACGTGGCTACCGGGCCCGGGTGGGCTCAGGCATGATCCTGCTCGACCCCACCGCAACCTCCTCCTGATGGTGCTGCAGCTGCGCGACCTGCAGGAGCTGTTCGGCGCACCGCTCACAACGGCTGATCGCGCCGTCGCCGCAGGGACAGGCACGGCACCGCTGACGGTGTGCACCGACAGCCGGCAGCTCGAGGCCGGCGCCCTGTTCGTGCCGCTGGTGGGCGAGAGCTTCGATGGCCATGCGTTCATGGCGTCGGCGATCGCCAGCGGCGCCGCTGCCATCGTGTTTGAGCCCGACCGCTGGCAGCACGGCGATGGAGCCGAACGGGCCGCCCTGATCCAACAGGCCGAATCCCAGGGCTGCCTGCTGTGGCCCGTCAACGACACCCTGGCGGCCTACCAGCTGCTGGCCCGCCATGCCCGCCGCCAGCTGACGGCGGCTGTGGTGGCCGTCACCGGATCGGCCGGCAAGACCACCACCCGCGAGCTGATCCGCGGGGCCCTGGCCCCCCTGGGCCCGATCTGGGCCAGCAGCGGCAACGAGAACAACGACATCGGGGTGCCCCTCACCCTGCTGGGCGCCACCCCGGAACACCGGGCCGTGGTGGTCGAGATGGGCATGCGCGGGCTGGGCGAAATCGACCGCCTCAGCCGCTGCGCCGAGCCCGACGTGGCCGTGATCACCAACATCGGCACCGCCCACATCGGCCGCCTGGGCAGCCGCGAAGCGATCGCCAGCGCCAAATGCGAAATCACCGCGGCCCTGCGGCCGGCTGGCGTGGTGGTGATCCCGGCGGGCGATCCGCTGCTCGATCAGGCCCTGGCCCACAGCTGGGGGGGCCGGGTGCGGCGGGTGGCGCTGACCGATGACCCATTGGCCGCTGGCACTGTGGCCCCCGACACCCGCGGCCAGTTCAAGGCGGCAAGCGAACCGCAGGCCCCAGGCGGCGAGCTGCTGCTCGCCGATGGCACGGTTTTACCCCTACCGCTGCCCGGCCGCCACAACGCCCGCAATCTGCTGTTGGCGGTGGCGGTGGCCCAGGAGCTGGGGGTGCCCGCCGCCGCCCTGGCGGAGCTGCGTGTGCAGGTACCCGGAGGCCGCAATCGACGCCTGCAGCTGGGCGGGCTCAACGTGCTCGATGAGACCTACAACGCTTCACCTGAGGCGGTGCTGGCCGCCCTCGATCTGCTGGCGGCCCAGGCGGGACGTCGTTTTGCCGTGCTCGGCACCATGCTCGAACTGGGTGAGCAGAGCGAAGCCCTGCACCGCCGGGTGGCCTCCCGAGCCGCCGAGCTGAACCTTGACGGCCTGGTGATCGTGGCTGCCGGCGCCGAGGGCCAGGCCATGGTTAAGGCGGCCCGCGGCCTGCCGCGGCTGGAGCTGGTGGCCACCCCCGAGCAGGCAGCGCCCATCCTGAGCCAGTGGCTCCAGGCTGGCGATGCCCTGCTGCTCAAGGCCAGCCGCGGCGTGGCACTGG
>VGPQ01000178.1 GCA_016882555.1 Cyanobacteria bacterium M_surface_7_m2_040 | reverse complement strand
GCGGCCGCGCACGGCAATGATGTAGCTGCGGCCTGCCCAGCCGATGCAACCGGCGATGTAGAGGAAGGCGATGCCGGGGATCATGAAGTCACCGGCATGGCTCCAGCGGCCATCGACGATCAGGTGCGGCAGACCATCAGCACCGCAGACGGCCTGGCTGTACATGGCAAAGCGTGCCTTGGCCTGGTCGGTCTTGGCGCCAGCGGCCCGCTGTTGAAAACGGGCGCTTTCGCTGCAGGGGGTCAGACCCGCCACATCAGCATGGGCGGCAGGAGCCACGCCGATCAGCAGAAAAACGGAGAGCAGTGCTGCGAACAGCCGAGGAAGAAGACGGCGCATCGAGGGCATCGGGTCGAGCCGCAGGGCAGGATGTCACCAGCGGACAGTAGGGGAGCCACCCAGCCTCGATGCCCACGGTTCTGGCGCTCGAAACAAGTTGTGACGAGTCGGCCGCGGCGGTGGTGCACGGTCGAACGGTGCTCGCCAGCGCCGTGGCCTCCCAGGTGGAGGAGCACGCGCGCTGGGGCGGGGTGGTGCCCGAGATTGCCTCGCGCCGCCACGTCGAGGCCCTGCCCGGGCTGATCGAGCAGGTGATGAGAGGCAGCGGCCTGGCCATGGCTGAGCTCGATGGCATCGCCGCCACCGTCTGTCCCGGACTGGCGGGGGCCCTGCTGGTGGCCTCGGTCACAGGGCGCACCCTGGCGCGGCTGCACCGCAAACCCTTCCTCGGCATCCATCACCTGGAAGGGCATCTGTGCTCAGCGCAGCTCGACTCCGACCCCCCCCAACCGCCCTATCTGGTGCTGCTGGTGAGCGGTGGCCACACCGAGCTGGTGCGGGTGGATGCACCGGGGCAGTACCGGCGCCTGGGGCGCAGCCACGACGATGCCGCCGGCGAAGCCTTCGACAAAGTGGCCCGGCTGCTGGGTCTGGGCTACCCAGGCGGGCCGGCGATTGCGGCCGCCGCCGAAGGCGGTGACCCCCATCGTTTTGCCCTGCCCAAGGGACGGGTGTCGCGCCCCGAAGGGGGCTTCTATCCCCACGACTTCAGCTTCAGCGGCCTCAAGACGGCGATGCTGCGGCAGGTGCGGGCGCTCGAGGCCAGCGGCGCCATGCTGCCGGTGGCCGATCTGGCCGCCAGTTTCGAGCAGGTGGTGGCCGAGGTGTTGGTGGAGCGCAGCTGCCGCTGCGCCCGTGATCAGGGCCTCGGGACCCTGGTGCTGGTGGGCGGGGTGGCGGCCAACCAGCGGCTGCGACGGCTGCTGGAAGTCCAGTGCCGCGAACTGGGATTGCGCTGGCGCCTGGCGCCGCTGGCCTATTGCACCGACAACGCCGCGATGATCGGCGTGGCGGCCTGCCAATGGCTCAGCCACGGCACCGACAGCAGCACGGCGCTGGGCATCGCCGCCCGCTGGCCACTGGAACAGGCCGCCGACCTGCAGGTGCGGCCGGCACCCTTCTGAATCGGTTTAGGGTGGGCAGTGCACAACGGCATGGCCCATGGAACCTGGGGAGCAGGAACCGGTGAGCCCCAGCGAGCTCAATGCCTGGCGCCGCGGGTTCACCCCCCAGGCCGAGATCTGGAATGGCCGCCTGGCCATGCTGGGGCTGTCGGTGGGGCTGAGCGTGCTGCTGATCGCCCGCCTGGCCAACCACTGAGACAGGGGCGAGCTCAGGTGCGCCCCCGCAGCGCCTGGGCCAGCTCATTGGGCTTGAGGCTCTGGGCCAGGGCATCGTCGGCCGTGCAGCGCCCGTCCTCGACCAGCTTCTGCAGCGCCTGATTGGCGGTCTGCATGCCATCAAAGCCGCTGCGGCCCATGATCTCCTCGATCGCATCGAGCTCGCCGCGCAGGATGTAGTCCTTGCAGGCGTCGGTGTTGATCAGGATGTCGTGGTAGGCGCAGCGCTTGCCATCGCTGGTCTTGAGCAGGCCCTGGGCCACCACCCCCAGCAGCGACTCGGAGACCGAGCGGCGGATGGCGTCCTGCTCGGCAGCGGGGTACATGCCGAGGATGCGCTCAATCGTCTTGACGGCCGAGTTGGTGTGCAGGGTGCCGAACACCAGGTGACCGGTCTGGGAGGCCTCGATCGCCGTGGCCAGGGTTTCCTGGTCGCGGATTTCCCCGATCAGGATCACGTCAGGGTCTTCGCGCAGGGCCGCCCGCAGGGCGTTGTGAAACACCTTGGTGTGCTGGCCCACTTCGCGGTGGCGCACCAACGACTGGCGGCTTTCGTGCACGAACTCCACGGGATCCTCAATCGTGAGGATGTGGCGGCTCATGTTGCCGTTGATCCAATCGATCATCGCGGCGAGCGTGGTGCTCTTGCCGGAGCCGGTGGGCCCCGTGACCAGGATCAGTCCCTTGGGGCGGGCCGCCAGCTCCTGCAACACATCGGGCAGCTTGAGGTCTGCGAGTGTGGCGATCTTCTGGGGGATCAGCCGTAGCACCATCGCCTGGCCGCGCAGCGAGTCGAGCAGGTTGATGCGCACCCGCACGAAGCTGAAAGCGTGGGAGCCGTCGTACTCCTTGTCGCGCTGGAAGCTGTCGATCTCGGCCGGGCTGAGGATTTCGCGCAGCCAGCGGGAGAAGGTGGCTGCATCGGTCACCGGCCAACCGGTGCGCAGCATCTCGCCGCGGGCGCGGTAGCGGGGCTCCTCGCCGATGCCCAGGTGCACATCGGAATGGCCCTTGTCGTAGGCGATGCGCACGATCTCTTCGAGCGTGGCCGGAGCACCATCGCTGCGGGGTGGTGCCGCCGGCACCGCAGGTGCGGGGGGGGCCACAGGGGCGGGCGAAGCCACCGCACCAGGGGGTGGGGGCGGCGCCGCTGGGGCTGATGGCGCGGCACCGGGAAAGGGGCTGGCCGCGGGAAAGGGACTGGTGCGCGGGAACGGGCTCGCAGACTCGGGGGGCGTCATCGCAGCGAACGACAGCAGCGGCACCCCAGTGTTGCGTCGATTGCCGCCGCTGTCATGGGAGATCAGGGCGCGGCACACCACTGTCATGAGACAGTGGGCGCGGATGGTTCCTGCGACTTGACGCCCCCACCTCTGGTCACGATCGTGCTGGGCACCCGGCCCGAGGCGATCAAGCTGGCGCCGGTGATCCAGGCTTTTCAGCAGGCTCACGACTTCAACACCCGCGTGGTGCTGACGGGGCAGCACCGCGAGATGGTGAGCCAGGTGATGGAGCTGTTTGGCCTCAGGTCTGACCACGACCTGGCCTTGATGGCGCCCAAGCAGACCCTGACCCACATCACCTGCTCAGCCCTCGAGGGGTTGAAGCAAGAGTTCGCGCAGCACAGGCCCGATCTGGTGCTGGTGCAGGGTGACACCACCACCGCCTTCGCCGCGGCCCTGGCCGCCTTCTACGAGCAGATTCCGGTGGGCCATGTGGAGGCCGGCCTGCGCACCGACAACCTGCTCGACCCCTTCCCCGAGGAGGCCAACCGCCGCCTGATCTCGCAGCTGGCCCAGCTGCATTTCGCCCCCACCGAGCGATCGGCGGCCAACTGCCGGGCGTCGGGGGTGGTGGGGGAGATCCTCACCACCGGCAACACCGTGATCGACGCCTTGCTGCTGATGGCCGACCAGGCCGCGCCATTCGTGCAGGAGGGGCTCGACCTGAGCCGTCAGCGCTTGATTCTGGTGACGGTGCACCGGCGCGAAAACTGGGGCGAGCGCCTGCAGGACATCGGCGCCGGCCTGTTGCAGCTGCTTCAGCGCTACGACGACGTGGCGATCCTGCTGCCGTTGCACCGCAACCCCACCGTGCGCGAGCCGCTGCAGGCGCTGCTGGGCCAGCACCCGCGCGCGTTTCTGGGCGAGCCCCTTGATTACGACCGGCTGGTGGCCGCCATGCGTGAAGCGACCCTGGTGCTCACCGACTCAGGCGGCCTGCAGGAGGAGGCCCCTGCCCTGGGCAAACCGGTGCTGGTGCTGCGCCGCACCACCGAGCGGCCCGAAGCCGTC
This sequence comes from Cyanobacteria bacterium M_surface_7_m2_040, assembly GCA_016882555.1. Lineage (GTDB taxonomy): Bacteria > Cyanobacteriota > Cyanobacteriia > PCC-6307 > Cyanobiaceae > RGUW01. Next base: position 183 of record VGPQ01000178.1, on the reverse strand, counting down.
GATGCCGGCACCGCCAAGCTGATCGGCACCGACACCGCCGACATCGTGCGCGAAGCCAGCCTGCTGCTCGATGACGCCGGCGCCTACGACGCCATGGCACGGGCCCACAACCCGTTTGGCGATGGCCAGGCCTCGGGACGCATCGTCGCCGCCGCCCGCCGCCTGCTGCTGGACAGCTGAAGC
>VGPQ01000177.1 GCA_016882555.1 Cyanobacteria bacterium M_surface_7_m2_040 | reverse complement strand
CTGCTGGGACTGCCCGGGGTGCTGCTGGCCTTGCCCTTGGTGGTGGTGCTGCAGGTGATCTGCCAGCAGGTGGTCATCAAGGACGTGATGGACCGCTGGAGCTGAGGCTCGGCAGCAGCAGCAGCACGGCCACCGCAAGCGGATGGGCCAGCACGGCGGCTCGCAGGGCGGAGAAGGTGAACTGCTGCGCCAACAACTGCAGCTCGACGCGCAGGTCCCAGAGGCTCAGGGCCGCCAGAACCACCACCGCCAGGGGAGGCCATCGTCGGCGCGGGGTGAGCACTCAGCGACGCGAGAACACCGGCAGCAAGGTGGGTGCGATGGCAATGCTTGACCAGCTGCCCACAGTGATGCCGATCGTGAGCGCCAGCGCCAGGGAAAACAGACTCTGGCCGCCGAATAGCAGGATCGCCAGCAGTGGCAACAGGGTGGTGATCGAGGTGTAGAGCGAGCGCGTCAGGGTGGCCTGCACGGCGGCATCGGCCTGTTCAGTCAAGGGAAGCTCCTTGAGTTGAGCGCGTTTTTCGCGGATGCGATCAAAGATCACCACGGTGTCGTTGACCGAATAGCCGGCAATGGTGAGCAGGGCCACCGCAAACAGGCTGTTCACCTCAATCGCCTGCACCAGGCCCAACCAGGCGAACACCCCGCAGGTGATCAACACGTCATGGGCCAGACACAGCAGCGCCAGCACCGCATAGATGCGGTCGTAGCGCACGCTGATGTAAAGGGCGATGCCGATGAAACTGACCAGCAGCGAGACCAGACTGGTCTGCAGCAGCTGCACCCCCAGGGTGGGGCCGATCGTGTCGATCGAGATGCCGCCCTCAGCGATGCCGCCGAGCAAGGGCTTCAGGTCGGCACTCAGCGCTTGGCTCTGGGCCGGGCTCAGGGTCGGCAGCCGCAGCAGCACAGTCTTGCCCTGATCCAGCAACTGCACGGCCGCTGCAGCCAGCGACGGCGCACGCTGGGGGCCATCGTCAGGCAGGGTCAGCTGGTTGAGCCGGTCCTGCAGCTGGCTCACCGTGAGACCGCTGCAGTCGCTGGTGCATTGACGCACGATCTGCAACTGGGTGCCGCCTGTGAAATCCAGTCCCAGACGCAGGGGGGCCTTGATGACTGGATTGAGCCAGCACAGGACCATCCCCAACACACTCAACAGCAGGGCAGCCGCCGACAGCCCCCAGAGGCTGCGACGTCGGCGGTTGACGCGGAAGCGCGCCCAGCCGGGCAGATCCATCAGCCGATCGGTGGCGAGATCGGGGGCTGGTTCAGCGGGGCTGTGGTCGGCTCGACTGGGTGAGGGAGGCATCGTCTTCTCAGGCTGGCTGGCGCCCAGCGGCAGCCAGGGGCACGAAGTAACGGCTCTGGCGCAGGGCCGGATAGCCCATCAGCAGCCGCAAAAATGCGCGGGTGCAGGTGAGCGAACTGAACAAACTGAGCACCACACCAATCCCAAGGGTCAGGGCAAAACCCTTGACCAGGCTGGTGCCCAGGGCAAACAGGGCCACACAGCTGATCAGGGTGGTCAGCTGGCCATCGAGAATGGAGCTGAGGGCGAGTGAAAAGCCCACGTCAATCGAGCGGATCAGGGTGTTGCCGCTGCGCAACTCTTCCTTGATGCGCTCAAAGATCAGCACATTGGCATCCACCGCCATTCCCAGCGAAAGAATGAATCCGGCAATGCCGGGCAGGGTGAGCGTGACCGGGATCAGGGCATAGAGCGCCAGGTTGAACAAGGCGTAGAGGCTGAGGCTGATCACCGCCACCACACCCGGCAGGCGGTAGGTCACCACCATGAACACCGCCACCAAAGCGAGGCCCGAGAGGCCGGCCGCCAGGCTGGAACGAATGTTTTCGGCCCCCAGCGACGGCCCCACCGTTCGCACTTCAATGATCTTGAGGGGGAGGGGCAGGGATCCCCCCCGCAGCTGCACCTCGAGATCACGGGCCTCGTCGGCCGTGAAATTGCCGGTGATGGTGGCGCCTCCACCGGTGATGCCGGCGGCCTGGAACTCGGGTCCCACGCTGGCCTCACTGATCGAGCGGCCATCGAGCACGATGCCAAGCAGGCGGCCGCTGCCAGCGATCGACTGGGTGAGCTGGGCAAATTTGTCGCCCCCGTCTCGGTTGAACGAGAGGGTCACATCCCAGCCGCTGCCTGCCTGCTGCTGTTGTCGCCCGGCACTGACCAGATCCTTGCCGCTGAGTTGGGCCGGTTCATACAGGGCCACGATTTTGGCGTTGACCGCGTCCAAGAGCAGCTCCAGCTGTTGGGCCTCGGTTCTGCCCTGCGGCACGGTGACCCCGAGCTGGCGCAGGGAGGCGGCCAGATCATCGGCAGGAATCGAGGCCACGGGAGCATCCGGCTTGTTGGCTGGGAGCAGAGCAGCATCCTGCGCTGATGCATCGGGATCGCGAGGCTTGATGCGATTGAGCACGGCCGTGGCCTGGCGCTTGAGCTGCAGCAAGCCCTGCATCTCCTTCTCGGTTCCAGCCCTCTGGGCGCGGAACTCGAGCAACGCCGTGGTGCCCAGCACCTTGGCGGCGCGACTGGGATCCTGCTCTCCGGGCAACTGCAACACCAGCTGATCGCTGCCCACGGTCTGGAGGGTGGATTCCGCCACGCCAAGACCGTTGATGCGGCGTTCGAGCACCTCCTTGACGGCCTCGAGCTGCTCTGGCTCAACGCGTTTGATGGATCCGGCGGGGAGGACCTGCAGCATCAACTGGCTGCCGCCGCGCAGATCAAGGCCGAGCTGCAAGGGGAAAAAGATCAGCAGTGCCCCGGCTGCGATCGCCAGCGCCAGAATCAGGGCAATCCACCCCTGTTGACGTGCCATTGCTCAGATCTGACCCGCCGTGAGCGCCTTGGCGGCCTCCACGATCTGGTGCGGCTGAATGATCGTGAGGTTTTCCAGGGCTCCGTTGTAGGGGGTCGGGATGTCCTGAGACGACAGGCGCAGCGGCCGGGCATCGAGATCATCGAAGCAGTGCTCGGTGATCAGCGCCAGCAGCTCGGCTCCGATGCCACCGGTTTTCATGCACTCCTCAACCACGATCACCTTGTGGGTTTTGCGGATTGAGGCGGCGATGGTCGCCATGTCAAAGGGCTTGAGGCTGATCAGATCGATCAGCTCAACGCTCACACCCTCCTGCTGGAGTTGGTCCACCGCCTTGAGGCAGTGATGGCGCATGCGCGAATAGGTGAGAACCGTGACATCTGTTCCTTTGCGCACGATCTCGGCCTTGTCGAGGGCGCAGATGTAATCCCCCTCGGGAATGTCTTCGCTGAGGTTGTAGAGCAACACGTGCTCGAAAAACAGCACCGGGTTGTTATCACGGATCGCCGCTTTCATCAACCCCTTGGCATTGGTGGGGGTGCTGACGGCCACAATCTTGATGCCGGGAACGGCGTGGAAATACGCCTCGAGGCGCTGGCTGTGCTCGGCCCCCAGCTGGCGACCGACGCCACCGGGCCCGCGCACCACAGCCGGAATCGTGAAATTGCCGCCGCTGGTGTAGCGGAGCATCCCCATGTTGTTGGAGATCTGGTTGAACGCGAGCAGCAGAAAGCCCATGTTCATCCCCTCAACGATGGGGCGAAGGCCCGTCATCGCCGCACCCACCGCCATGCCGGTGAAGGCGTTTTCGGCGATCGGGGTGTCGAGCACGCGCAGCTCGCCATATTTCTCGTAGAGATCCTTGGTGACCTTGTAGGAGCCGCCGTACTGACCAACGTCTTCACCCATCACGCAGACGTGGGGGTCACGGGCCATCTCCTCATCGATGGCCTCCCTCAGGGCGTTGAAAAGCAGGGTGTCTGCCACAGCGAACCGCTCAGTCAGGCCAACCTATCTCAGCCGCCTGCGGCCAACGTGCTGAGCAGCAGCACCGACAGCAGCATGCCTGGCAGCAGCAGGGTTACCAGCAGTCCCAGGTCGTGCGCCGTCATGCCATAAGGTTAGTCGGGTTTGCCGGCTTGTGCGTCCGAAACGGCAGCGGTGTCAACAACGGCAGCATCTGGCGACGGCCCAGGAGCCACCAGGCTGCGCACAAACACGAGCAGCAGGCCGAGGCCGATGAAGGCAAAGCTGAAGGTGGCCAGAAAAGCCATGCCCACGATCAGGGTTTTCAGCGCCGTGGCGATGCTCTGGGC
>VGPQ01000176.1 GCA_016882555.1 Cyanobacteria bacterium M_surface_7_m2_040 | reverse complement strand
GCGCATGGTGCGCCGCGCCGCCCTGATCCGGCGGTTGCCGGCCGTCGAAGGGTTGGGGTCGGTGACGGTGATCTGCTCCGACAAGACCGGCACCCTCACCCAGAACCGCATGGTGGTGCAGGAGCTTCGCCTGGGCACCGAAGCCGTGACCGTGAGTGGCTATGGCTACGAGCCCGACGGCAGCTTTGCCACCGCAGCGCTGGCGCCCCCGCACGGCGCCGGCGCGGGTGCAGCGCCCGGGCTGCAGCGGCTGCTGATCGAAGCCGGCGTGCTGTGCAGCGATGCCGAGCACAAGCAGGCCGGCAATGGCCGCTGGGAGATTCTGGGCGATCCCACCGAGGGGGCCCTGTCGGTGGTGGCCGCCAAGGCCGGCATCGACGACTACTTTGAGCTGCGCAGCCAGTACCGCCGCGCCGCCGAGATCCCGTTCAGCTCCGAGCGGCAGCTGATGGCGGTGTGGATCGACGACCCCAGCGGCAGCCTGCAGGCACCGCTGGCCGCGGCGGCGGGATCGCAGCGGCTGCTGATCAGCAAGGGAGCCCCCGAGGCGATCCTGAACCTGTGCGAGCGCTGGGTGGATGGCGCGGGTGTGGCGCCAATGTCTTTGGACCAGCGCCGCTGGTGGCTGGAGCAGGCCCAGGAGCTGGCGGCCCGCGGCCTGCGGGTGCTGGCCTTCGCCTGCGCCCCCAACCACACCAGCCCCGAGCGCGAGCTCAATGGGCAGGTGCTGCTGGGGCTGATGGCCCAGCAGGATCCGGCCCGCCCCGAGGTGGCCCAGGCGGTGGCCACCTGCCGCAGGGCCGGCATCCGCCCGGTGATGATCACCGGCGATCATCCGCTGACCGCCCGCGCCATCGGCGATGCCATCGGTCTGACGTCTGGCGATGGCGAGGTGATCCTGGGGCGCCAGCTCGAAGGCTTTGACGACGCGACGCTGAAAGGCGTCGTCGCCCGCTGCAGCATCTACGCCCGCGTGCCCCCCGAGCAGAAGCTGCGCATCGTCAAGGCGCTGCAGGCCGATCACCAGATCGTGGCCATGACCGGCGATGGCGTCAACGACGCCCCGGCGCTCAAGCAGGCCCACATCGGCGTGGCCATGGGCATCACCGGCACCGAGGTCAGCAAGGAAGCCGCCGACATGGTGCTGCTGGATGACAACTTCGCCACGATCGTCAACGCCGTCGAGGAAGGGCGGCTCGTCTACGCCAACATCCGCCGCTTCGTGAAATACATCCTGGGCAGCAATGTCGGCGAACTGGTGACGATCGCCGCCGCACCGCTGCTGGGGCTCACCGGAGTGCCGTTGACGCCGCTGCAGATTTTGTGGATGAACCTGGTCACCGACGGGCTGCCCGCCCTGGCCTTGGCCCTGGAGCCCGGCGAGAAGGGCCTGATGCAGCGCCCCCCCGCCGAACCGGGCGAATCGATCTTTGCCGCCGGCACCGGCGCCTACATCCTGCGCACCGGCGTTGTGTTCGGCCTGATCACGATCGTGATGATGGTCCATGCCGCCGGCCGCGGTGATCCCTGGCCGACGATGGTGTTCACCGCCCTGTGCCTGGCGCAGATGGGCCATGCCCTCTCGTGCCGCAGCACCCTGCCGCTGATCCAGCTGAACCCGTTCAGCAACCCGGCCCTGCTGGGGTCGGTGGTGCTGACCACGGTGCTGCAGCTGCTGCTGCTCTACGTGCCCACCCTCTCGAACTTTTTTGGCACCCGGCCACTGGCGCTCGACGACCTGCTGGTGTGCATCGGCTTCAGCCTGGTGTTCTTTGTGTGTCTTGAGGCCGAGAAGGTCTGGAAGCTGTGGCGCCGCAGGGCAAGGGCGGACGCCTGATCAGAGCCCAAAGTGCCGGCACAGCAGCCAGGGCACCAGCAACGCCAGGCCGATGGTCAGCGGGGCGCCGTAGCGGGTCATGTCGAGGAATCGGTAGCGCCCGGGGCCGTAGACCATCAGGTTGGTCTGGTAGCCGATCGGGGTCAGAAAGCTCTGGCTGGCGGCGATCGTGATCGCAAAGATGAACGCCATCGGCGGCAACCCCAGGCCCGTGGCAATGGCGGTGGCAATCGGCATCAGCAGCACCACGGTGGTGCCGTTGCTGAGGGTTTCGGTGAACAGCTGGGCCAGCACGAACACCACCAGCAGCACGCTGTAGGTCGGCCAACCCTTGAGCCCGTGCAGCAGGTCGGTGGCCAGGGCTTCGGCCAGGCCCGTCTTCTGCATCGCCGCGCTGAAGCACGAGAGCGAGCCCAGCAGCAGGATCACGTCCCAACGGATCGAGCGCTGCAGCTCGCCGGGGCGCAGGCACCCCGTGGCCACCATGATCACCACCGCCAGCAGCACCGCCGCCATCAGGTTCAACACCTTGAACAGCGGCAGCACGATCACCAGGGCCGCCACCAGCACCGCCACCCACTTGCGGTTGGTGGTGGGCATGTCTTTTTCCAGTTCGTCGAGCAGCACCAGATCGTTGCTGTCCTGCAGACCGCGGATCGCATCGAGCGGGGCCTGCAGCAGCAGCACGTCGCCGGCCTGCAGCACCACGCGCCCCAGCAGCTCGCGCAGCACCTGGTTGCCGCGCCGCACCGCCAGCAGGGTGGCGTTGTAGCGCTGCCTGAAGCGCAGATCGCGCACGCTGGTGCCGGCAATGGTGGAGCCGTTGGGCAGCAGCACCTCGACGGTGCGCATCGGTGTGTTCAGCCCGCCGCTGAGCTCGCGCAGGTCGTCGGCCTCGTCGTTGCTGGCGGCCAGGCTCACGGTGTGTTCCTGCTGCAGGCGCAGCAGGTTCTCGCGGTTGCAGCGCAGCAGCAGCCGATCGCCCGCCTTCAGAGTCACATCGGCCAGCGGGGCGCTGAAGGTCTGGCCGCCGCGGTGCAGCTCCAGGGCGTCGATGTCAAAGCGGCGCTGCAGGCGGCTGCGGTGCAAGGTCTGGCCGACCAGCTCCGATCCCTCCGGGATCAGCACGTCGGTCAGGTAGCCCTCGCGGGCCAGCGAGCCGATCAAGTCGTCGTTGCCCAGGCCGCGGTCGGGCAGCAGCCGATCCGACACCAGCACCATGTAGAGGCTGCCGAGCAGCCACACGGGGATGCCGATCGCCGTGAAGCTGAACAGCTCCAAGGGGCCAAAGCCCAGCTGGCGGCTCACATCGCTGGCCAGCAGATTGGTCGAGGTGCCCAGCAGCGAGATCGTGCCGCCCAGCACGGTGGCAAAGGACAGCGGCAGAAGCACCTTCGAGGGCGACACACCGCGGCGATGGCACCAGTTCTCGAGCACCGGCAGCAGCGTGGCCACGATCGGGGTGTTGGGGATGAACCCCGAGACCGGGGCCACCACGCCCACCATCAGGGCGATCATGCGTTTGGGGCTGCGGATCGCCTCACTGCCGATCAGGGCGCGCAGGCGATCGAGTCCGCCGCTGCGAAACAGCCCTGCCGACAAGGCAAACAACCCCATCAGGGTGATCAGGGCCGGGCTGCCAAACCCCTGCACCGCCTCATCGGGCTTGAGCACCCGCAAGGCCACCAGCAGGGCAGCGGCCAGCAGACCGGTGACCTCGGGTGCCAGCCAGCCGGTCACAAACAACACGATGGCGCCTGCCAGCACCGCGAGCGTGATCGCCCCCGCAGGTTGCTGGGCAGCGGCAAGGAAGGCAGACATCGGCGCGCAGCGATCCCAGCACCATACAACGGTTACCGGGTCGGAATAAGGGGGTTATCGGCCGGCGGTCGCCGCTGAGCCGCTGCAATCGATGCATCAGCGGCGCCACCATCCTCGCCTGTGTGGGGCTTTGCCCACACCATCAATAACGGCTTGTACCGAAGGGGTTCCCGGAGCCCCACTCAGGGCGCTAGCGAGGAAGACTGCTCTCGGCAGGAGGCCGGGAATGACCACAAGCGCGACGCCAGCCGCACCACAGGCGCCCCAACAACCGCAACCGATCCCCGAGCTGATCAAGGAAAGCGGCCAGCGCGAGGTGTTCTGCGGGCTCACCTCGATCGTGTGGCTGCACCGCCGCATGCCCGATGCCTTCTTTCTGGTGGTGGGGTCGCGCACCTGCGCCCACCTGATCCAGAGCGCTGCCGGGGTGATGATTTTTGCCGAACCTCGCTTCGGCACGGCAATCCTGGGGGAGCGCGACCTGGCCGGCCTGGCCGATGCCAACG
>VGPQ01000175.1 GCA_016882555.1 Cyanobacteria bacterium M_surface_7_m2_040 | reverse complement strand
ATCTGGTGAGCGAGGAGGTCGATGCTGGCGAAATCCTGATTCAGGCAGCCGTGCCGGTGCTGGCGAGTGACGACCACACCACCCTCACGGCGCGCATTCAGCGCCAGGAGCACCAGCTGCTGCCTGCCGCGGTGGCGCTGCTCGGCCAGCGGTTCGCCGCTCAGGGATAGAAGGGCAACTGCGGCAGGCCGCTGTCGGCGTCGAGCCCGGCCATCAGGTTGAGGCACTGCACCCCCTGGCCGGCCTGGCCCTTGATCAGATTGTCGATGGCACACATCACGATCAGCTGCCCGCTGCGGTTGTCGACCTGCACCGAGAGCAGGGCCCGGTTGGTCTGGCGCACCCATTTGGTGGAGGGGTAGGTGCCCACTGGCAGCACCGCGACGCTGCCGCCCTGGCGGTAGCAGGAGCTGAGCACGGTGCTGCAGTCGGCGGCGGTCAGCCCCGGGTCACGCAGGCGGCAATACACCGTGGCCAGCAGACCCCGCACCATCGGCATCAAGTGGGGCGTGAACTGCAGCGTGATCGGGCTGCCGCCCACCCGGGAGGCGAGCTGTTCAATCTCGCTGGTGTGGCGGTGGCCCACCACGCCATAGGGGCTCACCGCTTCGGCGGCTTCAGCCAGCAGCAGGTGCTCCTTGGCGGCCCTGCCGCCACCGGAGGTGCCGGTTTTGGCGTCAATGATGATGCCGCTGGTGTCGATCAGTCCCTGCTTGAGGAACGGCAACAGCGCCAGCAGGCTGGCGGTCGGGAAGCAGCCGGGAGCCGCCACCAACCGCGCCTTGGCGATGCGGTCAGCCTGCCATTCGACCAGGCCGTAGACCGCTTCGCGGCACAGCTCGGCATCGCTGCGCGGAACCTCACGCGACTCGGCGGCATACACCTCCTGCCACTGCGCCAGGGAGCTGTAGCGGTAGTCAGCCGACAGGTCGACCACCTTCACCCCACGCGCAAGCAGCGGCGGCACCAGCTGGGCGGCCAGACCGTTGGGCAGGCTCAGAACCGCCAGATCGGCGTTGGCGGCAATCGTGTCTGGATCGGGCGACTGCACCACCGGATCACCCGGCAGCGGCAGAAACGGATTGAGCTCGCTCCAGCGCTTGCCGCTGCTGCGCTCGCCTCCCAGAAAGGTGACCCTGAAGTGGGGGTGCTGGTGCAGCAGCCGCAGGGTCTGCAGACCGCCATAGCCACTGGCGCCGATCACGGCGACACGTTGGAGGTCCACAGGCAGGCGGGAACGTCTCGGGATTTATAAAGGATGATTGACTCCCGGGCTCTGCTCTGGGGATCAGCCGTTGCCACCAGCGCCTTGAACGAGCTTCAACCCAGCGCTGCTGAGCCTGCGATTCGCTTCGATGCGATCGCCGATGCCCTGGCCGCGATCCGCAATGGTGAATCGATCGTGGTGGTCGATGACGAGAACCGCGAGAACGAAGGCGATCTGATCTGTGCGGCCCAGTTCGCCACACCCGAACAGATCAACTTCATGGCGATCGAGGCGCGGGGCCTGATCTGTCTGGCAATGGAGGGCGAGCGGCTCGATCAGCTGGATCTGCCGCTGATGGTCGACCGCAACACCGACAACAACCAGACCGCCTTCACGATCAGCGTTGACGCCGGTCCGGAGAACGGCGTCAGCACCGGGATTTCAGCGGAAGACCGGGCGCGCACCATTCAGGTGGCGATCCATCCCCACACCCGCCCGGCCGACCTGCGGCGACCAGGGCACATCTTTCCGTTGCGGGCCCGCCAAGGCGGTGTGCTCAAGCGTGCTGGCCACACCGAAGCCGCCGTCGACCTGGCCCGCCTGGCCGGCCTCTATCCAGCCGGTGTGATCTGTGAGATTCAGAATCCCGATGGCTCGATGGCGCGGCTGCCCCAGCTGGCCGACTACGCCGCCCGCCATCGCCTGCGGTTGATCTCGATCGCTGATCTGATCCGCTACCGGCTCGACACCGAACGCTTCGTGCGGCGTCAGGCCGAAGCGCTGCTGCCCAGCGCCTTTGGTGATTTCCGCGCGATCGGCTACCGCAACGAACTCGACGACAGCGAGCATGTGGCGCTGGTGAAGGGGCATCCGGACCAGAGCGCCGGTCCGGTGTTGGTGCGGGTGCACAGTGAGTGCCTCACCGGCGATGCCTTTGGCTCGCTGCGGTGCGATTGCCGCCCCCAACTCGAGGCGGCCCTGCGCATGATCGATGCGGCTGGCGAGGGCGTGGTCGTGTACCTGCGTCAGGAGGGTCGCGGCATCGGCCTGATCAACAAGCTCAAGGCCTATTCCCTGCAAGACACCGGTCTCGACACCGTCGAGGCCAATGAACGGCTCGGCTTTCCCGCCGACCTGCGCAACTACGGCGTGGGTGCCCAGATCCTCAGTGATCTGGGCATCGAGCGGCTGCGGCTGATCACCAACAACCCCCGCAAGATCGCCGGCCTCGGCGGCTACGGCCTGCAGGTGGAGGATCGCGTGCCCCTGGTGATGGACCCTGGCACCCACAACGCCGCCTACCTGGCGGCCAAACGCACCAAGCTGGGACACCTGATGGGGCAAGGGCCCAGCTGCCCCGTTGGTGGCCCCACGGCTCTGCTGGCGTGGCATGGCCAGCTGCAAGGGCTGGAGGGCAGCGATCTGGAGGAGCGGGTGATCGCCCTGGCCCTGAAGGCCGGGCTGCAATGCCAGGTTGAAGATGACCCCCGGTTGCTGGCCCTGCTCAACCGGCCCCAGGTGGCGCTGCTGCTGAGCCAGGCCAGCAGCAGCACCCAGCACGACACCTTTGCGGGCCTGGGCCCGGGTCTGCAACGCTGCCTCGAAGCCCTCGCCGAACCCTCAGGAAGCCGCTGCGTCAGCCTGCTGTTGAGCCCGGATCCCCAGCGCCTGGGCCATCCAACGGCAACGCTGGAACCCGAGCGGCGCCCCCTGGCTGAACTGCGGCACCCAGGCCCGCAGGTTCCGCCGCTGAGTCCCGGCAGCTTGGTTCAGTGGCAGTGCTGAGAGTGCTGAGAGTTCTAGGAGTGCTGAGTCAGGGGCTGCACCCCGCCAGCGCTGAGCTCAGCGCTGGATCGTGACCTTGTTGATCTTGGTGCCCTTGGTGATCGCCAGCACCACGTCCATGTCGGCGGTCTTGCCAAACACGGTGTGAACCCCGTCGAGGTGGGGCTGGGGGCCATGGCAGATGAAGAACTGCGAGCCACCGGTGTTCTTGCCGGCATGGGCCATCGACAGCGAACCGGCGTCGTGCTTGTTGGCGTTGATCTCGCAGTTGATCGTGTAGCCGGGGCCGCCGGTGCCGGCCATGCCACGGGATCCTTCACGGCTGTTGGGGCAGCCGCCCTGGGCCATGAAGCCATCAATCACCCGGTGGAAGGCCAGACCGTCGTAGAAGCCCGACTCGGCCAGCTTCACGAAATTGGCCACGGTGCTGGGGGCATCAGCCTCGAACAGCTCGAGCACCACGGTGCCGGCGTCGGTCTCCATCACGGCCTTGGTCACAGCGCGTCTTGCACAAAACGCGACTGTATGCGCTGGCGCCAGGGAGAATGCTGAAAACGGCGCAATCGATGGCTGATTCATCCCTGAACCTGGGCACCGCGCGGCTGGGTGTGATCGGGGGCAGCGGTCTCTATGCCATGGAGGGACTGGAGGACGTGCGCAGGGTCAAGGTCAAGACCCCCTTCGGCAAGCCCTCCGACAGCCTCGTGATCGGCCGCATCGGCGATCTGGAGGTGGTCTTTCTGGCCCGCCACGGCCGCCACCACAGCTTCACCCCCACCGAAGTGCCCTACCGCGCGAACCTCTGGGCGCTGCGCAGCCTGGGGGTGCGCTGGGTGCTGTCGATTTCGGCGGTGGGCTCGCTGCAGGAGCAGATCCGGCCGCTCGACATGGTGGTGCCGGATCAGCTGATCGACCGCACCCACCAGAGGCCGATCACCATGTTTGGTGAAGGCCTGGTGGCCCATGTGGGCTTTGCCGATCCGTTCTGCCCGGTGTTGAGCAGGTTGCTGGCCGATGTGGCCGAAAGCCTGATGCCGGAGGGCCGCAGCCTGCATCGTGGCGGCACCTATCTGTGCATGGAGGGGCCAGCCTTCTCAACCCGCGCTGAATCCCAGCTCTACCGCAGCTGGGGTTGTGACGTCATCGGCATGACCAACCACAGCGAAGCCCGGCTGGCG
>VGPQ01000174.1 GCA_016882555.1 Cyanobacteria bacterium M_surface_7_m2_040 | reverse complement strand
TTGGAATGCCAATTTGTCTCAGTGCCTGGGGAAACGTGCAGGCAATAGCAATCCCGATGATTCCTTTTGGTGAGCACATTGACCAGACAAACAGGTCATGACGAGAAATGGAGTCAAGGGCTGTGAGTGACAGAATTCTGATCCGAGAAACCCATTTGCTGAAGCTGTAGGCAGCCATGGCAGCCAGAGGTCGTGACACCCAAATGACCAAAGCGAGACTGATACCAGCCGGGATGGTCAGGATCAGCTGATTGGACTTGATCGTCAGGCCCACGAGAAAGGTGAGGATGGCCTCGGTACCGATATTTATTGATTCAATTTGAAGCGAGATGGTTTGCATGGAAGTTTCATTCTCACCGGGAAGATCAGTCGCCGCCATCGCATTTTTGAGTTTGACCCCAAGATAGGCTCCCATGCAGAGGGAAGTCATGGCTCCGCCTAGACCCAGCAACCCATGGGTGATGCCATAGCCCAGGATGACCGTACCAATCGTGATCACAAACACCTGGGGTTTCTCCAAGGACAGGTGTGTGATCAACAGATAAAGACAATGGGCCAGCACAATGCCCACCCCAGCGGTCAACGGCAGCGCTCCCCAGGGATATGTGTGGGTTGTCAGGTGGCTGGCCTGAGGAAGAGCGCGCTCAAAGTAGCGCAGATTTGAGTTTCCCCAGATGATGATGATGCTGGTGCCGAGGCTGGCTTCAAATTGAAAAGTGGTCTGCACCCAACTCGAAAGATTTGCGATCCGCTTCGAGAGATACCAGAACGCCCCCCAGTCCATCACTGTGCAGGCATAGGTCAGCAGCAATGCGAAGACAAAAGGATGCTGAACAGCACCAAAGAGGGACAGGGGGCTGGTCAGCACGCCATACAGCAAACCGACGCTCAAGCTCAACGACAACAACGTGACCAGAACCACGAGAACGAGCTGGCTTCTGACCACACGCCGCGACTGGGAGAACGGCTCGCAGAACATCAGGCCTGCGTAAAACAGCAGCAGAGCCAGACCCAGCTGGTGAAGATGCTCAACCTGTTCGACGAGCTGTTCGTCATAATTGATGTTGATCAACAGGCCAGCAACAAAAATCAAGAGCGATCCTTTGAGCTTGATCTTCAAGGCGAAACGCTCAGCGATGGTTGCCGCGATCAACAGCACACCGAGAAAGGCGACCAGGATGCCAAATCCACGCCCTCCCTGACCCAAAGCCTCGAGAAAAGAGAGCATCCGGGTGCTACCTGCACAACCGCCATAGGTTATGCGGTCAGCGCACGGTTGTCACCCAAGCCATCGAGCCATCATCAAAGCTTCACACATCCGCGCGCTTGATGCAGCATTCATGAGCGAATCAGGGATCAATTCATCACCGATTGGTTGATCTTCATGCCTCTATCACGTCGACACCATGATCGGCGACAATCCCGAGTCGAAGCAACTCTTGCAGAGGGCAACCATGAAGATGTCCAAGGACAACTCAACAACGACGCCGATTTCGATCTAACAGGATTCCAAGCTCATAGGAATTCAATCTAATAGAATTTCAAGCTAATAGGATTTCAAGCTAATAGAATTTCAATCTAATAGGTGTAATTGGCCACAAACAGGCTGGAATCATCCGAGGGTTCCGAACCTGCGGCATAGGCCCCGCGGCTGGCCGCCCCATTGGCCCGCGCCCTGGCCATCAGCGCCTGCTGGCCAGCGGGCCCATCCTTGCCGCCCCAGTGCTTGAGGCACGAGTGTTGCAGGGCTCTGCCAAACGAGAAGCCCAGATGCCAAGGGGCAAACCCCTGGGCCGCGGCCTGGTTGATGGCATTGAGGCAGAGGCTGGCATCCTCCTCGCTGAGCCCGCCGCTCAAAAACAGGATCGCCGGCACGGCTGCTGGCACCGTGCGGCCCAGGGTGCGCACCGTGAACTCGCCCACCTCATCGGCACTGGGGCGGCTGGAACAGTCGGCGCCGGCGGTGGTCATCGACGGCTTGAGGAGGCTGCCCTCCAGAAACACACCATTCACCGCCAAGGCCTCGTACACCGTGCGCAGCACCCATTCCTGCACCGATGCGGTGGTGGCGATGTCGTGATCGCCGTCCATCAGGATCTCCGGCTCGACGATCGGCACCAGACCGTGCTCCTGGCAGGTGCGGGCATAGCGGGCCAGACCCCAGGCGTTCTCGCGCACCGCCAGTTCCGAGGGGCAGCCATCGGCGCGGATCTGCAGCACGGCGCGCCACTTGGCAAAGCGTGCCCCCCGGTCGTAGTAGCGCGCGGCTCGCTCGGCCAGGCCCTTGAGCCCGGTGCACCAGCTCTCGCCGCTCAGACCTCCGGCCAGGGGTTCGACGCCTTGATCCACCTTGATGCCGGGCACGATGCCCTGCTGCTGAAACAGCTGGATGATCGGCGTGCTGCCGGCGGCCGCATTGCCGTTGTTGCCATCGGCCGGCAGGGGGCTGCTGTCTTGAAACAGGGTCTCCTCAAACAGGATCACACCCGAGATGTGCTCCGCCAGGCCGGGCGTGGTGGCCAGCAGGGTGCGGTAGGCACGGCGGTTGGCTTCGCTGTTGTCAAGACCGATCGCCTCAAAGCGCTTGCCGATCGTGCCGGTCGATTCATCGGCCGCCAGCAAGCCCGTGCCCGGGGCCGCCAGGGCCGCCGCCGTGGAAGCCAGTTCATCGCGAAAGTCGTCCAAGGCCATGGCTGCTGCACCCGCCGCTCTCCCCCCTGGCTAAAGACGTCTGCGCCTGACGTCAACGGTCGTGCTGCGGGGCCGGCACAATCGCAGCAATCCCACCCCCTCTGACGCGGCAGTCTGTGCTCCCCGCTGATGGCCTGCTGCAGCTCACTCCGCAGGGGCTCTATTGCCCTGCTGCTGAAGCCTGGATCGACCCCTGGCGCCCGGTGTCCCGCGCCCTGATCACGCATGCCCACGCCGACCACGCACGGCCGGGCTGCGGCGAATACTGGGCCACCGGCAGCAGCGAGGGAATCCTGCGGCAACGACTCGGCGGCGGTATCAATCTGATCCCAGTTGACTACGGCGCCCTGAACCGCATCGGCGGGGCGCGGGTGTCGTTCCACAGCGCCGGCCATGTGCTCGGCAGCGCCCAGATCCGCCTGGAGGCTGGCGGCGAAAGCTGGCTGGTGAGCGGCGACTACAAGCGCTGCGCCGATCCCAGCTGCGCCCCGTTTGAGCCGGTGCAGGCCGATGTGTTCATCACCGAGGCCACCTTTGGCCTGCCGATCTACCGCTGGCAGAGCGGGGCCGCGGTGGCCCGCCAGATTCTTGAGTGGTGGCAGGTGGCCCCCGAGCGCCCGTCGTTGCTGTTTTGCTATGCCTTCGGCAAAGCCCAGCGGGTGCTCGCCGAATTGGCCGCGCTCGGCGTCGGCGAGCCGGGTCAGCCGGGAGCGCCAGGCGAGGAGATCCTGCTCCACGGTGCCGTCGACGCCCTGATGCAGCCCTACCGCGAGGCAAGCGTGGTGCTGCCCCCGACCCTGGCCGCCAGCCGTCTGGAGCGCAGGGCCGATCTAGCCGGCCGTTTGGTGATCGCCCCGCCGGCGGCCCACCGTTCAGCCTGGATGAAACGCTTTCAGAATCCCCAGACCGCCTTTGTGAGCGGCTGGATGGCCGTGCGCGGCGCCCGCCGCCGGCGTGGGTACGAACGCGGGTTCGCGCTCAGCGACCACGCCGACTGGAACGGCCTGCTGCACAGCGTGCGCGAGTCGGGTGCCCGCCAGGTGTATGTCACCCACGGCAACAGCGATGGTCTGGCCCGCTATCTGCGCGAGGTGGAAGGCATCTGCGCCGAACCGCTGGACCGGGTGTTCGCCGCCGAACGCAACGACAGCGAGACCGTTTCTGCCGAGGATGCAGCCGATGGAGCTTGACCTCACCCCCCACCAACGCCACAGGGCCGCCCTGGCCGCCCTGCTCGGCAATGCTCTGGAGTGGTATGACTTCGCGGTCTACGGCTACGTCGCCAGCGACCTGGGCACGGTGTTCTTCCCGGCCGTGATACCCGGGCTACAGACTCTGGCGGCCTTCGGCGTGTTTGCCGTCGGGTACCTGATGCGTCCCGTGGGCAGCATCGTGCTCGGACCGCTGGGGGATCTGTTGGGACGGCGGCTGATGCTGTCGCTGAGCATCGTGATCATGGGGCTCGCCAGCCTGCTGATCGGCCTGC
>VGPQ01000173.1 GCA_016882555.1 Cyanobacteria bacterium M_surface_7_m2_040 | reverse complement strand
ATGGAGGCCCTGCAGGCAGCACTGGGGGAGCAGGGCCAGCGGCTCAGCGTGAGCGAGGAGGTGTTGGCCGCCATCGCCACCACCGAGCACCCCGATGGGGTGCTGCTCACCCTGCCCCCCCCGCCAGCGCCGCCCCCTCAGCGGGTGAGCTTTGGCCTGGTGCTCGACGGCATCCAGGACCCCGGCAACCTGGGCACCCTGCAGCGCACGGCGCTGGCGGCCGGCATCGAGCAACTGTGGCTGGCCGGCGGGGCTGATCCCCATCAGCCCAAGGTGCTGCGCGCCTCAGCCGGCGCGGCCCTGGAGCTGCCCTGCTGGCGGGCCGAGCGCACCGCCGTGGCCGCTCGGGTGCATGAGGCTGCAGGCCGCGGCCTGCAGGTGGTAGCCGCACTGCCCCCGGCCGGGAACGGCTTGCCCTACTGGGAGCTCGACTGGACCCGCCCCAGCCTGCTGCTGCTGGGGGCCGAGGGTCCAGGGCTGAGCCCCGAGCTGCTGGCTCTGGCCACGCACCGCGTCGGCATCCCCCACAGCCGCGCCGTCGAATCGCTGAATGTGGCGGTGGCGGCGGCACCGCTGCTGCTGGAGCGCACCCGGCAGGAGAGAATGCCGGTCAATTGATGCACCCAAGCCCCGTGAGCGACGGCAGCTTTGACTTTGATGTGCTGGTGATCGGGGCCGGTTACGGCGGCTTCGATGCCGCCAAGCACGGCTGCGAGCACGGCCTCAAGGTGGCGATCGTCGAAAGCCGCGACATGGGCGGCACCTGCGTCAACCGCGGCTGCGTGCCCTCCAAGGCCCTGCTGGCCGCCAGTGGCCGCGTGCGCGAGCTGGCCGAGCGCGAGCACCTGGCCCAGTTCGGCATCCATGCCGGCCCGGTGCGCTTCGAACGGCAGAAGATCGCCGACCACGCCAACCAGCTGGTGGCCACGATCCGCACCAACCTCACCAAGACGCTGGAGCGCGTCGGCGCCACGATTCTGCGCGGCGAGGGCCGCCTGGCCGGCCCCCAGCAGGTGACCGTGCGCGAGAGCGGCAGCGGCGTCGAGCGCACCTACAGCGCCAAGGAGATCATCATCGCCACGGGCTCGGAGCCCTTTGTGCCCCCGGGCATCACCACCGACGGCCGCACCGTGTTCACCAGCGACGAGGCGGTGAGCCTGGAGTGGCTGCCGCGCTGGCTGGCGATCATCGGCAGCGGCTACATCGGCCTGGAATTCGCCGATGTGTACACCGCCCTGGGCTGCGAGGTGACCGTGATCGAGGCACTCGATCGGGTGCTGCCCACCTTTGACCCCGACATCGCCAAGATCGCCGCGCGCCACCTGCTCGACGGGCGCGACATCGACGCCCGCGCCGGCGTGCTCGCCCAGACGATCACCCCCGGCTGCCCGGTGACGATCGATCTGGTCAACATGAAGACCCGCGAACCGGTTGAAACGCTTGAGGTGGATGCGGTGCTGGTGGCCACCGGCCGGGTGCCATCCAGCGCCAGCCTCAACCTGGCGGCTGTGGGCGTCGAAACCAACCGCGGCTTCATTCCGGTGAATGACCGCATGCAGGTGCTGGTGGGCGATCAGCCCGTGCCCCACCTGTGGGCCGTGGGCGATGTCACCGGCAAGATGATGCTGGCCCACACCGCCGCCGCCCAGGGGGCCGTGGCCATCGACAACATCCTGGGCCATGCGCGCCAGATCGATTACCGCTCGATCCCGGCGGCCACCTTCACCCACCCGGAGATCAGTTCGGTGGGCCTCAGCGAGGCCGATGCCAAGGAGCTGGCTTCAAAAGATGGCTTTGAGCTGGGGGTGGTGCGCAGCTACTTCAAGGCCAACTCCAAGGCCCTGGCTGAGCTCGAGAGCGACGGCCTGATGAAGCTGCTGTTCAACAAGGGCACCGGCGAGGTGCTGGGTGCCCACATCTATGGCCTGCACGCCGCCGACCTGATTCAGGAGATCGGCAACGCCGTGGCCCGCCGCCAGAGCGTCAAGCAGCTGGTGAATGAGGTGCACACCCACCCCACCCTGTCGGAAGTGGTGGAAGTGGCCTACAAACAGGCCGCCCTGGCCCTCGCCTGACCCCGGAGACCTGAAGCATGGAGTTTCGCCGCCGGCCGCCCAACCCCAAGGTGAAGGTGGCCCACCTCGAATACGCCATCCCCCACGCGGACGAGGCCCCGCGCCACATCCTCGAAGAAATCGTGTGGGCCAAAGACCGTGAAGTGGCCGTGGCCCGCGAGCGGGTGAGCCTCGAGACGTTGCGCCAGCAGCTGGAGGGACTGCCGGCCTGCCGCGATTTTGCGGGTGCCCTGCGGGCCAGCTGCCGCAAGCCAGCGGTGATAGCCGAGATCAAGAAGGCCAGCCCCAGCAAGGGGGTGATCCGCGAAGACTTCGATCCGGTGGCCATCGCCCAGGGCTACGCGGCCGGTGGCGCCAGCTGCCTATCGGTGCTCACCGACAAACAGTTTTTTCAGGGCGGCTTCGAGGTGCTGGTCGCCGTGCGCCAGGCGGTGGAGCTGCCACTGCTGTGCAAGGACTTCATCCTCAGCCCCTACCAGCTGTACCAGGCCCGTGCCGCCGGAGCCGATGCGGCCCTGCTGATCGCCGCCATCCTCGACGACCAGGACCTGACCTACCTGCACAAGGCGGCCCGCAGCCTGGGGCTGGCGGTGCTGATCGAGGTGCACGACGCCGCCGAACTGGCGCGCGTGCTGGCCCTACCCCTCTGGCAGCAGGGCGGCGCAGCCGGCCACACCCTGATCGGCATCAACAACCGCGACCTGAGCACCTTCGTCACCGACCTGGCCACCACCGAAACCCTGACGCAGCAGTTCGGCGACCAGATCCGCAGCACCGGCGCCCTGCTGGTGAGCGAGTCGGGGCTGTTCACACGCGACGACCTGGATCGCGTGCAGAGCGCCGGCGCCGATGCGGTGTTGGTGGGCGAATCGCTGATGCGCCAGGCCGATGTCACCGCAGCGCTTGAAACCCTGATCGGGGGATGAGCTTGTGGCCAACCGAGCTGCTGACTGGCTGCATCAGGCTCATCAGGATCTTGAGCAAGCCCAGCTGAGTGCTGCCCATGGACACCATGAATGGGCCTGCTTTGCAGCCCACCAGGCTGTCGAGAAGGCACTCAAGGGTTTGCATCTGCAGCACAACCAGCAGGTCTGGGGCCACGGCTTGGGAAGGCTGTTTCGGGATCTGCCTGACGCTGTTCAGGAGTGCATGGAAGCCGAGGTGCCCGAGCTTGTGGAACGCATGCGGATTCTCGATGCGTTATACATCCCCACCCGTTATCCCGATAGCCTTCCAGACGGTGCTCCCAGTGATCACTTCGGTCACCTTCAAAGCACGGACGCCCTGACCCATGCCGGTGCGCTTGTTGACGCAATCGCGACTCAGATGGCCTGAAGCAGCCCAGGTTCTCTCCGCTGTGGTGCTGTGGGCGGCAGAACAGGCCGAGCGCAACGACGGACTGCATCGGGTCGGTGTGTTTGGCAGCTACGGCCGCGGCGACGCTGGCGTGGGCAGCGACCTGGATCTGGTGCTGATCGACGACAACACCAGCGGGACGCAATCACAGCGGTACCGCCAGTGGCCCTTTGAGCAGCTTCCTCTGAGCTGCGATGCCCTTGTGCTCACCCCGCAGGAATGGGATGAGCTGCTTGCCTCCCCCGCCTCAGACCCCGCCGCGCACGCCATGGCCAATGCCCTGAGCCGCGACTGCCGCTGGCTTTGGTGTCGACCCAAAGCGGAGGGCAACGCCAACACCCGTGACACCTGAACAATCTGCTGATTCAGCTTCTGAGCCTTCGCCGATCACACCACTCACGGCGCTGCGCGTGGATGAGGACGGTCGCCTGACCTACATGGGCCAGGACGGCCAGCGCTACGTGATCGTGGGCGATGCTGAATTGCTGGAGCGGCTCCGTAAGCCTGGTGAGGAGAAGGTCGGCGATTGAAGGCCAGCAGAACCAGCCGCTTGGATCGCCACACAACCTGCCAACAAAAAACTCCTGCCAGCCGCAACGGCATGACAGGAGCGGGCGGGCGCTGGAGAATCCAACGCCCAACATCGGTTGAGCCTCAGACCTTGCGGCTGTAGAACTCGACCACCAGCAGTTCGTTGATCTCGAGGGCGACCCATTCGCGCTCGCAGCGGCCGATCACCTTGGCGACCTGCTTGCCCTTGTCG
>VGPQ01000172.1 GCA_016882555.1 Cyanobacteria bacterium M_surface_7_m2_040 | reverse complement strand
CTGGCGGATGCCGAGCACGCTGGTCAGCAGGCTGCCGCCCAGCAGCGCCGCCACGATCCGGTCCCACCAGCGGGGGTTGTGCACGAGCAGTTCGCGCAGCAGGGCATACACCCCCAGATAGCTGATTAGCTTGAGCAACCCCTTGAACGCCGCCACCGGCACCGGCGAACACCCCGTGGCCACGGTGGCGATCGCCAGGATGCCCAGGATCCACAGGTTGATCGAGCCGAGCTTGCCCGCTGGCCTGGACAGGGCCCAGAGGATCCACAGCAGGCCGCTGGCGGCGATCAGCAGCCCCAGGCCGCCGCGGCTCAGCAGCGGCAGGCCGGCCATCAGCACGCAGATCACTGCGCCCGCGATCGGGGCAATCCGCCTGCCCAGGGGGCCCTGGGCCGCCGCTGCCCAGGCGCCCTGCCAGCGCAACAGCAGTGGACCGTTCGGCATCGAAGAGGGGGTCAGGGGAGGGTTGCGCTGTTGAGGCGATTATCCGTGGCCTGCGGCGATTGCTCCAGGGTCGCGTTCAGGTGTTGTTGCAGCACCGCCAGCGCTGGTGGATGTTGGTGGGTGCGCGTGAACAGCGCCCGGTACACCGGCAGCCCCTGTCGCAGCACGAGCTGTTCGCGTTCGGTCGGCACGGGCAGGGGATTGGTGCGGCGCCATGGCCGCTCGTCGGTGGCCGCCCGCCCGTAGCAGCCACTGGCTTCGATCACCGCCACCATCGGCTCGATCACGGCCAGCACATCGCTCTGCACAAACAAGGCGCCGCCACTGGGCTGGGCAGCGGCCAGGGCCAGCAGCAGCTCGGGTTGCAGCACCCGGCGCTTGTGGTGCTTCGTTTTGAACCAGGGATCGGGAAACTGGATCGTGACCCGCTGCAGGCGCCCGGCGGGCAGCTCGGCCAGCCAGTTCTGCAGGCTCACATTGGCGTTGCCGAACAGAAAGCGCAGGTTCGTGAGCTCCAGCGTGAGGCGATCGGCTTCGGCGGCGCTCACCAGCGGCCGACGGATCTCGAGCCCCAGGTGATTCCAGCCCTGCTGCTGTGGGTGCTGGGCCATGGCCAGCAAAAAGCGGCCGCGGGCTGAGCCGATGTCCAGGTGCAGCGGCAGCTGCGGCTGGGCAAACAGTTCGTCCAGCGCCGGCAGGGGCCGCGGCAGCTGGTAGAAGCGGCTGAGGGGGTTGACGTGCTGCCGCACCATCAGCCTTTGGGCACCACGAAGCCCCAGCTGGCGGTGTAGCCATGCAGATGGGTGCTGCCGGCCACCGGGCCGATCTCGCCCTGACAGAACGCGCCGGCGATCGGCACTTCGGGGAACCGCTGGCGGCAGGGCGTCACATCGCCATCGGCGTGGCCGTGCAGACCCTGGCCCCGACCCAGGCAGGCAAACAGCAGGGCGGCCAGGGGCTTGTTCTGACGCTGGGCCTGGCCATCCAGCAGGCCACACAGTTCGGCTTTGGAGGCGGCACCATCGCGCAGCTGGAACTGCACCTGCTGGCCCACGCGCATGCGTTCGGCCACGGCCACGGCGCCGTTGCGGGGGTCAACCCCGATCAGGTTGCGCACCAGAAAGGCGGGGGCTGCGGGCTTCTCAAGGCTGAAGTTGCTCTGGCCCACCCCCAGAAACAGGGAATGGCGCACCTGCTCACGCTCGTCGGGGCTGAGCCCGGTCAGGATCTGCTGCAGGGCCGCCACCGGCGTGCTGCGCTGCTGGCCCTCGCTCACCTCAAGCACCACATTGCGCTGGGCCTGCTCCACCTCCAGGATCGGCCCGATCGGCTTGCAGCCCTGGGCGACCACGGGATCCAGACCCCAGCTGCCGCTCAGCAGGCAGCCCACCACGCCCTGGCGCACCTGATCGCCGGCCAGCAGCGAGCCATGGGGGGCACTGTGGGCCGCGGCCAGACCTCCCACTTTCAACGCCTCGGGATAGGCGTAGTCGAGGCCATTGATCAGGTCGTTGATCCCCGGACAGGTGGGGTCCACCAGCAGCAGCATCGAGTGCATGCCGGCGGCTCCGCATCCGACCTGGGCCTGCCACGGTTCGGCAGGGCCGTCGAGATCGGGCAGCTCGCCGCCCTCCAGCACAAACGGATGCAGTTGGGTGCCCGGCAGATGCAGCAGCGTCACGCTCAGCGCGGAGTCCTGCTCCAGCTCATGGGGGGTGCCGTCGGTGTCGCTGCCGACCACGCCACCGCCCAGGCAACCCAGCCAGTGCTGGGCCCTCAGGCGCTGCCGCAGCAAGGGCAGCAGCCTGGGCAGGTCGCTGGCGAAGCTGGCCGAGGCAAACACCAGGGCCAGATCGGCAGGGCCGCAGCGGCCCAGCTCGCGCACCACACCATCGACCACCTCATGCAAGCCGGTGCCCCGGGCCAGTGCCGTGCGGCACCAGGCATCGGCTTGGCGTCGTGCCAGCCGCTCCAGCAGGGGTAGGGCAGCCATGGGCGGACCCTAACGCCGCCCCTGCCCCGGAATCAGCCGCGGATAATGGCGACTTCCCGAACCCGCCGCACCGGCTTCTGCAGTGAGCGAATCCCTTTACCGCACCCTGGTCTGGCTTGATGTGCGGCTGGGCCTGCTGTTTGCGGTGGGCCTGCCGCTGGTGTTGTTGATCTGGGCGGCGATCCGCCGTCAGGGGGCCATCCTGCGGCTGATGGGGCTGTACTGGAAGGTGTCCAGCCTGCTGTTCATCGCGCTGCTGCTGCATGTGGGCAATCAGCCGATCGCTTACCCCCTGGTGCTCCTCGCTCAGCTGCTGATGGCTGCTGTGCTGTGGTTCTGGGTTGATCTCAACGAGGAGCTGCACGACCTGCCGCCCTGGCGGGCGTTGCCGCTCACGGTGCGCATCTGGCGCTGGTGCCTCACGTTCCAGGTGCTCGCTTCCGTGGCGCTGCTGGCCACGGCCCTCGGCTGCAGCAGCGGAGCGGCGGCCATGCAGATGGCCCATTGCCTGGTGTGGCGCCAGCCACCCCAGCAGCTCAACGGCTGGACTGATCCAGCCCTGGATTTTGTGATCGGAGGTGATTGGAGTCCAATGATGGCCGCCTTCGGCGGCTATCTGGCCCTGCTCGGTTATGCGGTGGGCCTGCTGCAGTGGCTGCTGGTGCGACTGCCGCGCCAGGGACGGGTGGCCGGTGAGTTCTGACCTGGCTGATTCCGCCCACTCGCTGATCGCCAGGCTGGAGCAGATCAGCCGCGACCATCCGCAGCGGGTGCTGCGCCTGCGGGGTGTGATCGCGTGCGATGAGCCGTTTGAGTTGCTCATCTACCGGGGCTTTTCCAGCAGCACCACCCATCCGACGGCCTATGACCCGGATCAACCGGTGCTGCCCTCGGGGATGGGTTCGCTAGCGGCCGAGCTTCTGCTGGGTCCCTTGAATCCCGCTGACGCGCAGATCCTGCATGGCCCAAGCGATCCTCAGGCCTTTCTGGACCTGCGCCTGTGGCGCTAGTCAGCCCGCCAGCACCGCCACGCAGCGCCCGCAGAGGCTGGGGTGCTCAGGGTGCTCGCCGATGTCGGTTTCGTAGTGCCAGCAGCGCTCGCACTTGTGACCGGCAGCTTTGGCCACCCGCACCGCCACGCCCGCTTCACAGGTCTCACTGAGCACGGCGGTGGGGGCGGCGCCGCCGATCTGCAGGGATGAGACCAGCAGCCAGTCCGAGAGGTTGTCGACGCTGGGATGGGCCGAGGCCTCAAGCCAGCGCAGGGCGTTGGCGAGGGCGCCAGCCTCGGCATCTGCTGGCAGCAGCTCAAGCTGCACCTGGGCCTCCAGCGAGGCGCCCAGGCTGCCGCCGCTGCGGCAGGCTTCGAGCTGGCGGTTGACCAGGGCCCTGAGCTCCAGGATCCGGGCCATCGGCGGCTCCAGCTCGGGGCGGCGCCAGGCGTCGGTGGCGACGGGCCAGCCGCGCTCGAACACCGAGCGCTCGGCCACGGCATAGGGCAGGTTCTGCCAGATGTCTTCGGCCATGTGGCAGAGCACCGGCGCGATCAATCCGGCGAGCCGCTCCACCACCAGCTGCAGCACGGTCTGGCAGCTGCGGCGACGGAATTCGCTGGCTCCGCTCACGTAGAGGCGGTCCTTGGCGATGTCGAGGTAGACGTTGGAGAGGTCGACCACGCAGAAGTTCTGCAGCGCCTGAAAGAACCGGTAGAACTCAAAGCGCTCGAAATCGGCCGTCACGCTGTCGATCAGGGCGGCGGTGCGCTGCA
>VGPQ01000171.1 GCA_016882555.1 Cyanobacteria bacterium M_surface_7_m2_040 | reverse complement strand
GACATCGCCTTCACCCTGGCCGCCGATCAACACGACCGGGCCGAACTGGTCTGCCGCGAAGCGCTGCTGGGGCTGGGGGCGGCGCTCGCCAGCGCCAGCAACAGCGAGGGTGCCCGGCTGAGCAGCGATGCAGGCCTGGCCAAGCTGAGCATCTCGGGCGCCGGCATCATGGGACGCCCCGGGGTGGCAGCCAGGCTGTTCGACACCCTCGCCCGCTCCGGCATCAACCTGCGCCTGATCGCCACCAGCGAAGTCAAGGTGAGCTGCCTGGTGGCGGGCCACCAGGGCGCCAAGGCGCTGCGCGCCACGGCCGAAGCCTTTGAACTGCATGAAGCTCAGCTGCAGCATGATCCCGAGCCCTGCCACCTGGGTGATCCGGCCGTACGCGGCGTAGCCCTCGATCTCGGTCAGGCCCAGGTGGCCGTGCGCCGGGTGCCCGACCGCCCCGGCACCGCCGCCGCCGTGTGCCGCTGCCTGGCCGATGCGGGCATCAGCCTCGACGCGATCGTGCAATCAGAGCGCACCCACGGTGAGGGCGATGCCCGCAGCCGCGACATGAGCTTCACGCTCAAGCGCGACGATCTGCTGCGGGCCGAGCAGGCGCTGCAGGTGTTGCTGAAGCAATGGCCCGGATCGCACTTTGAGAAGGGGCCCGCCATCGCCCGGGTGAGTGCCGTGGGGGCCGGCATGCCCTGCACCGCCGGCACGGCGGCCCGCATGTTCCGCTCCCTGGCCGACGCCAGCATCAACATCGAGCTGATCGCCACCAGCGAGATCCGCACCAGCTGCGTGGTCGCCGAAAGCGACGGCGTGCGTGCCCTGCAACAGGTGCACACCGCCTTTGAACTGGGGGGTGATGTCAGCCACCAGGCTCAGGGAACCGAAGCACCCGCTTAGGGGGAAGCACCCCCGAGGGGGCTGGTCTCACCAGGGCATTCAGCGACGCGTCAGGCCTTGCCCACCAGCTGCTGGCGCAGGGTCTTGATGCGATCGCGCAAATTTGCAGCCTCCTCGAACTCCAGATTCTTGGCGGCGGTCTTCATCTTGTCTTCGAGCTGCTGAATCAGCTCCGGCAGCGAGTCGAGCGGCACGTCGTGGTGCACCGCCTGCTCCACCGCTGCTTCCAACTGCTCGTCATTGAGCCGGCGTGACACCTCCAGAAACGCCAGAATCGAATTGCCGGCTCGCTTGCCGGCCGGTGTGGGCGTGATCCCATTGGCGATGTTGTAGGCCTGCTGGATGGCACGGCGGCGCTCGGTCTCGTTGATCGCCTTCTCCATGCTCTCGGTGAGGTTGTCGGCGTAGAGCAGGGCCACCCCCTCGATGTGGCGGGCGGCGCGGCCGATGGTCTGGATCAACGAGCGCTCAGCCCGCAGGAAGCCCTCCTTGTCGGCATCGAGGATCGCCACCAGCGACACCTCGGGGAGGTCGAGGCCCTCGCGCAGCAGGTTGACCCCCACCAGCACGTCGTACTCGCCGTTGCGCAGGTCCTGGATGATCTCGATGCGCTCGATCGAGTGGATCTCCGAGTGCAGGTAGCGCACCCGCACCCCGTGCTCGGCCAGGTAGTCGGTCAGGTCCTCGGCCATGCGCTTGGTGAGGGTGGTCACCAGCACCCGCTCCTGCTTGGCTGCGCGCAGGCGGATCTCGCCCAGCAGGTCGTCGACCTGACCATCGGTGGGGCGCACCTCGACGATCGGATCGAGCACGCCGGTGGGGCGAATCACCTGCTCGACAATCTGGCTCTTGCTCTGCTCGAGCTCCCAGTTGCCGGGCGTCGCGCTCACAAAGATCGTCTGGCGCGCCTTCTGCCAGAACTCCTCGCCCTTGAGCGGCCGGTTGTCGGCGGCTGAGGGCAGGCGGAAGCCGTGCTCGATCAGCACCTGCTTGCGCGACTGGTCGCCGTTGTACATGGCCTGCAACTGGCTGCAGGTGACGTGGCTCTCGTCCACCACCAGCAACCAGTCGTCGGGGAAGTAGTCGATCAGGCACTCGGGCGGTGTGCCGGCGGCGCGGCCGGCCAGGTGGCGGGCGTAGTTCTCGACGCCGTTGCAGTAGCCCACCTGCTCAAGCATCTCGAGGTCGTAGGTGGTGCGCTGCTCCAGCCGCTGGGCTTCCAGCAGGCGCCCCTGGCTGTTAAGCACCTCCAGCCGCTCGCGCAGTTCCTCGCGGATCGCCTTGATCGCCTCCGCCAGCCGCTCCTTGGGCGTCACGAAATGCTTGGCCGGGTAGATGTTGATCGCGTCGAGGGTCTGCAGGATCTCGCCGGTGGTGGGGTCGACGTAGCGGATCGCCTCCACCTCATCGCCAAACAGCTCGATGCGCACCAACCGGTCTTCGTAGGCCGGACCGATCTCGAGCACATCGCCGCGCACGCGGAAGCGCCCCCGCGAGATCTCCAGGTCGTTGCGGGAGTACTGGTTGTTGACCAGTTCGCGGAGCGAGCCGCGCAGGTTGAGCGTGTCGCCCACCTGGAACCTGACCGCCGCCTTGAGGTATTCGCTGGGGATGCCCAGGCCGTAGATGCAGCTGATCGAGGCGACGACGATCACATCGCGGCGCTCGAACAGCGACCGCGTGGCCGAGTGCCGCAGCATGTCGATCTCCTCGTTGATCGACGCGGTCTTGGCGATGTACGTGTCGGAGACCGGCACGTAGGCCTCAGGCTGGTAGTAGTCGTAGTACGAAATGAAGTACTCGACGGCGTTGTTCGGAAAGAACTCCCGCAGCTCGTTGCAGAGCTGGGCTGCCAGGGTCTTGTTGTGGGCCAGCACCAGGGCGGGACGGCCGGTGCGGGCGATCACATTGGCAATCGTGAACGTCTTGCCGGTGCCGGTGGCCCCCAGCAGGGTCTGGTAGCGCTCGCCTCCGTCCACACCGGCCACCAGGCCCTTGATGGCCTCGGGCTGGTCACCCTTGGGTTCGTAGGGGGCCTGCAGCTGATAGAGCATCGGGCCATTCTCTCGTGAACAGACGAGCCGCCGTGGTCAGGGAAGACCGACTGACGCTCTGCCGGGATACACGCTTCAGACAGCCGCCTTGACGCCGCTGCCCAGGGCTTCGCGCAGGCTGCGCACCACAGCCACCATCGCCAGCTCGTCGCTGAGCTTGTTGATGGCCGAACCCACGCCCACACCGCTGGCACCGGCGGCGATCGCCAGCGGCAGGGTCACGGCCGACAGGCCCGAGGCGCAGAGCACGGGCACCACGGTGTCGGCAGCGGCAAGGGCGCGGCTGATGCCATGGGCGGCCGCCAGGGTGGGCGCAGCCTTCTCGATCAAGCCCAGACTGCCGGCGCTGAAGGGCCTGGCACTGGTGCCGCCTTCGGTCTGGATCAGGTCAGCTCCGGCGGCCACCAGATCCACCGCCAGCTGCTCCTGCTGATCCAGGGGCAACACGTGGGGCACGGTGACGCTCAGCACCGCCTCGGGCAACAGGGCACGGGTGCGGCGGGTGAGCGCAAGCACCTCGTCAGCACCGAAGACGATGCCCTGGGGGTAGAAGCTGTCGAAATTGCCGATCTCCACCAGGGTGGCGCCGGCGGCCACGGCGGCGGGGAACAGCTCGGGATCCACAGCGCTGACACACACCGGCAGGCCGGGCGCCACCTCGCGCACCAGCGCCACCAGGGCCGGATCACAGGCCACATCGATCAGGTCGGCACCACCAGCGGCGGCGGCACGGGCAACCCGCGCCACACTGGAGGCGTCAAAGTTGTTGAGACCGGCGATCACCTTGAGAGCGCGGCGCCCGGCCAGGGCGGTCTCGAGGGCAACGGGCAGGCCTGACAGACGCGACATGAACCAGGGCGATCAAGGTGAATTGATTCTCCCACCCCAGCTCCACAATGGTGCTTCCCAGCTGGCGGAGCTGGAGCGGGCCTGGAGCCGGGAGCATCTGCGCCTGCATCGCCATCTGCGGCGCCAGCCCGCGCTGCTGCCGCAGGGCGAAACCCTGCTGCTGGCGGTGTCGGGTGGCCAGGACTCGATGGCGCTGCTTGGGTTGCTGCTGGGGCTGCGGCGGCTGCATGGCTGGCGCCTGCTGCTCTGGCACGGCGACCACGGCTGGCGCCAGGACTCCAGGCGCCAGGCCGAGGACCTGGAGGCCTGGTGCCAAGGCCAGCACCTGAGCCTGCGGCGCGATCACTGGGGTGCCTCAGCAGCAGAGCCAGCAGCCAGCAGCGCCAGGGGCAATGAGGCCCTGGCACGCCAATGGCGGTACGC
>VGPQ01000170.1 GCA_016882555.1 Cyanobacteria bacterium M_surface_7_m2_040 | reverse complement strand
GTGGTCGGGGGCTTTGAGCGCGTCTACGAGCTGGGCCGCATCTTCCGCAACGAAGGGGTCAGCACCCGCCACAACCCCGAGTTCACCTCGATCGAGATCTATCAGGCCTACAGCGACTACTTCGGCATGATGGAGCTGACCGAGCAGCTCACCGCCCATGTGTGCGAGCAGGTCTGTGGCGGTACCCGCATCAGCTATCAGGGAACGGAGATCGACCTAACGCCCCCCTGGCGCCGGGTCACCATGCACGAGGCGGTGCAGCAGGCCACCGGCCTCGATTTCAGTGGGTTTGACAGCCGTGAGCAGGCGGCAGCGGCCATGCAGGCCCAGGGGCTGGAGGTGCCGGCGCTGGCTGATTCGGTCGGCCGCCTGCTGGTGGAGGCCTTTGAGCAGACAGTTGAGGCGGATCTGATCCAGCCCACCTTTGTGCTGGATTATCCGGTCGAGAACTCGCCTCTCGCCCGGGCGCACCGCAGCAAGCCGGGGCTGGTGGAGCGCTTTGAGCTGTTCATCGTTGGCCGCGAGACGGCCAATGCCTTCAGCGAGCTGATTGATCCAGTGGATCAGCGCCAGCGGCTCGAGGCCCAGCAGGCCCGCAAGGCCGCCGGCGACGACGAGGCCCAGGCCGTGGATGAGGACTTCATCCATGCCCTGGAGGTGGGCATGCCCCCCACCGGTGGGCTGGGCATCGGCATCGACCGGTTGGTGATGCTGCTCACCGACAGCGCCTCGATCCGCGATGTGATCGCCTTCCCGCTGCTGCGCCCAGAGGCCCCGTCAGGCCGCGATCCGGCGCAGTGAGATAATGGCTTGATCAGGCTATGGCTCCTCGTCGGGGGTTCTCGGTTTCATGAGTGGCGAGCGCGTTGGATTTCGCTTCAAGCACGCGGATGCGGTGGTGAAGCGCAACCCCCAGGGCCGTTCGCGCCGTGGTTGGGTGATGGAGCCGGTCGAGCAGACCACCAGCCGGGGCACCAAGATGCCGGCTTACCGCATTCGCTGGCGCGACAGCGAACGCCCCGAAATCGTGCTGCAGCACATGCTGATTGCCGATCCCGATCCAACTCCGCCGCCCGAAGGGGTGAGCCTGGTGCCTCCCGCCCCCAAGGGCTGAGTCAGCTCCAGCCGCGCAGCCGGTAGACCAGCAATCCGAGATGCTCCTTGAGGGCAACGGTGCTCTGGTGCAGGTCTTTGGCGTCGGGCAGCAGAGCCTCCAGCAGGCTGGCCGCCGTGGCTGATCCCATCTGATCCCGTGCCGGCAGCAGGTAATCGCAGGCCACCGGCACGACTTGCAGCCCGCCGCTCAGCCGCCTGAACGTGGCCAGTGCCCGCGGCAGGTGGGTGGCACTGGTGACCAGCAGCACCGAGCGCCAGCCCCTGGCCTGGGCCAGCCCGGCGAGGGCCCGTGCCTCTTCGGCGGTGTTGCGCGGCTGCTCCAGCAGCAGCATGCGCTTGGCTGGCAGTCCCAGCTCTGACGCCAGTACAGCAGCCGAGCGGGCTTCGCTGGCGGCCGGGTCGCCGGTGCTCAGCTTCACCTTGCCGCCGGTGAACACCAGCAGCGGCGCCTGGCCCTGGCGGAGCAGGGCCAGGCCGGTGAGCAGGCGGTCGCCGCCCTCGTTGACCTCGACCGTGCGCCGGGGCCGCAGGGCCGGCCTCAGGCCGCCGCCCAGCACCACGATGGCGTCGGCTCTGGGGATCAGTCGCGGGGTCAGGGCGGTGCTGCGCTGCTCCAGGCCCCAGGTCAGCTCGCGGCTGACCAGCGGTGTGGCCGGAATCCACAGGATCGCGATGCCGGCGGCGCTGAGCCAGGGGCTCCAGCGCCGCCGCCGTCCCAGCAGGGCGGCCAGCTGCAGCAGCAACGCCAGGCCCAGCGGGTACAGGCCCAGGGGCAGCAGTTTCGAGAGGATGAAACCCATGGCGGCTGGCCTTAGCGCTGCTGCTGCTGGCGTTTGAGCTGTTGCAACGCCTGTTCGGATTCAAACGCCGCCCATTCGGCTTCCAGTGTCGCGGGGTTGGCCTGGGCTGCGCTGCTGAGTTGTTCCAGCGCGGCCTCCACCGCCGCGAAGCGGGCGCCCCGCTCGGCTAGTTGCTGCCACTGCTGGCGCCCCTGCAGCATCAGCGAGCCCAGATGGGCTTCGGCTCTGGCGGCCAGGTCGCTGGCGCCGGCGGCACGGGCCTTGCTGCAACGGGCCTGCCACTGGCGGATCTCAGTGGCCAGCCGCAGCAGGGTCTGGCGCAGCTCCTGGGCCTGTTGCTGCAGCTGCAGCCGCTCCTGGCTCAGCCGTTCCTGGCGGTCGCGGGCCTCCTGCTGCTCGAGCCGGGCCTGCTGGGCCGGGTTGGCCTGCAGAAAGGCCTCCAGCTGCTGGTTCAGCCGCGCTTCGAGGTCGTCAAACCAGGTGCTCATGGTGGGTCTGCCGGCTCAGGGCTGCTCGGGCGCCCGCGTGATCAGGGGCGCTTCGATCTCCTCGTTGAGCGGGGTGATCGCCGCCTCGCGTGAGCGCAGCAGCAGCTGGGTCAGTCGGGCAATGGCGCCGTCACCCAGGTCCTCGCTGCTGATGCGGTCAAAGGCGCGGCGGTAGAGCTCCTCGAGCTCGGCAATCAGGTCTTCGCGGGTCTGGCGCATGGCGGCCCGTTGCTGTTCGCGGCTCATGGGTCACCTCGACTGGCGGACCTCAGGAGTCTGCCCGCTCCAGCAGCAGCAGCGACAGCTCGCCGGCCGGATCACTCCAGCGTTGGCCGAGGCGCCAGCCGGCGGGTTGGGCCAGCTGCAAAAAGGCCTCGGTGGAGTACTTGAGGCTGTATTCAGCGATCAGCTCGTCGCCCGCTGCAAAGCGCCAGTGCTGGCCGGCCACGCTCACCGTCTGCGCGCAGCTGCTGACCAGGGCCATGGCCACGCGGCTGTGGCTGGCTTCCCAGCGGGCCACATACGCAAAAGCCGTTGGATCCAGGTTGCCGGCCAGGTCGCGGTTGAGCCGCACCAGCAGGTTGCGGGCAAAGGCCGCCGACACCCCGGCCGCGTCGTTGTAGGCCGCCTCCAGGCGCTCGGCGGGCTTGGGGTGGTCGATGCCGATCAGCAACCTGCTGCCTGGCCCCAGCAACCGTGCGAACTGCTCCAGCAGCGCCCGGGCTTCAGGCGGGCTGAAATTGCCGATCGAGCTGCCCGGGTAGAAGCCATGGCGGCGTTGACCTTGCAGCAGCGGGTGCGCCGGCAGATCGGCCAGCTGGCTGTAGTCGCAGCAGATCGCCAGCATCGGCACCTGGGGGTGGCGGGTCTGCAGGTCGGCACAGCTCTGCTCCAGGTGCCGGGCGCTGATGTCGAGCGGCACGTAGGCGGCTGGGCGCAACGCTTCGAGCAGCGGCCCCACCTTGCGCAGGTTGCCGGCGCCGAATTCGACCAGCACCCCCGGCCCCAGCGCCGCCGCCAGTTCGCCAGCACGCTGGTCCAGCAGGGCCGTTTCGACCCGGGTGAGGCTGTATTCGGGCTGCTGGCCAATCGCTTCAAACAGCCGTGACCCTTCGGCGTCGTAGAGCAGCCAGGCCGGCAGCTGACGGGGGTGGCGGCCCAGACCTTCGCGCACCAGCCGGGCCATGTCGGCGGGGGCCGGATGCAGGTTGATCAGCTGGGGGCGGGTCTGCAGGGTCATGGGCTGAGCTGGGCTGCGTTGGCCGGGCTGCGGTCTTTGGCCAGCCGCAGGCCAGCCGCCATCCAGCGGCTCGCCGGGGCAAAGAAATTGCGGTAGGTCTGCCGTGCGTGGCCTGCGGGGGTCAGAAAGCAGCTGCCGCGCAGCACCATCTGGGAGCTCATGAACTTGCCGTTGTATTCGCCGATGGCGCCGTTCGCCGGGGCAAAGCCCGGATAGGGCCGGTAGGGGCTGGCGGTCCATTGCCACAGCACCCCGAAGGCCTGGGGCAGGACGCCGGCCAGCAGCTCCCATTCCGCTTCGCTCGGCAACCGGGCCCCCGCCCAGCGGGCGTAGGCATCGGCTTCAAACCAGCTGAGGTGCCGCACCGGTGCCGCCGGATCGCGGCCCCGGCGCCCCGCCAGGGTGAATTCATCGCCATCGCGCCAGTAGCGGGGTGCCTGCCAGCCGCGCTGCTGGGCCAGAGACCAACCTTCGCTCATCCACAGCTCCGGGCGCCGGTAGCCCCCATCAGCGATGAAGGCGTCGTACTCGGCGTTGCGCACCAGCGTGCTGGCGATCGCGAAGGGGTCCAGCCAGAGGAGATGCCGCG
>VGPQ01000169.1 GCA_016882555.1 Cyanobacteria bacterium M_surface_7_m2_040 | reverse complement strand
GTCGGTGTGCCCAGACCGAGGCTGCCGAGCACCAGGCTCTGGGCCAGGGGCATCTGGCCGGCGCACCAGGCCCCTGGACACTCAGGTTGCAGCTGGGCCTGCAGGCTCTCCCACAGGTAGGGGCTGCCGTAGACCACCAGGCCGGCGAGGCGTCCGCACCGTTGCAGCTGACGCACCACCGCCTCCCAGGGTTCGCTGGCCGCGCTGGAGCCGCGAAAGGGGTTGCCGCGCACAAACAGCTGCAGCAGCACCGGGCCTTCCCCCAGGCGCTCCAGCGCCAGGGGCTGCTCGGGGTCGTTGCTCCAGGGGCTGGGGCTGCGGGGCTCCAGCAGCACGGGCCGGTAGCCGGCCGCGGCGGGGATCTCCAGGGCAGGCAGCTGCGGGGTTGCCTGCGGCGCCTGCAGGCTGCTCTCCAGGCGGATCAGATTGATGCCACCGCCGCTACCACTGCCCTTGGCTGGCGGCAGCGCTGGGCCCCGGCGCTCCAGGCTGCGGGCGATCAGTGTTTGGGCCAGGGTGGTGTCGGGCTCGGCAACCGTCAGGCCCGCCGTTGGGGCGGCTGCGGCAGCAGGGCTCGGGCCTGAGGGCTTGCTGACCCGCTCCAGGGCCCGCCGCCGGCGTTCGGCGCTGGCCTCAAGCTGGCTGCGGCTCAGGCGCCCGCTGGCCACGGCGGCAGCGATGGCGGCGATGGCGGCGCCGGCATCGTCGGGCATCAGCACCAGGTCGGCCCCGGCTTCCAGCGCCAGCACGGCCGCCTCGCCCCCGCCGTGGTGGCGGCTGATGGCGTCCATCACCAGGGCGTCGGTCACCACCAGGCCGTCAAAGCCCAGCTGCTGCCGCAGCAGGTTGGTCAGCACCGCTTTGGAGAGGGTGGCCGGCCGCTGCGCGTCGAGGGCCGTCAGCACCAGGTGCGCCGTCATCACGGCGTCGATGCCGGCGGTGATCGCCGCTGCAAACGGCGGCAGCTCCACCGCCGCCAGCCGCTCACGGCTGTGGGCCAGCAGCGGCAGCTCAAGGTGCGAATCGACGCTGGTGTCGCCGTGGCCGGGGAAGTGCTTGGCGCAGCCGAGCACCCCCTCGGCCTGCAGCCCAGCCCAGAACGCCTGCGTCAGGGCCGTGACCACCTCTGGGGTTTCGCCCCAGGCGCGCACGTTGATCACCGGATTGGCGGCGTTGTTGTTGACATCGCACACCGGCGCCAGCACCCAGTTGAGCCCCAGGGCCCTGGCTTCGCGGCCGGTGCAACGGCCGTAGCGCTGGGCCAGCTCCACCGCCGCGGCCGGCTCGCGCTGATGCAGCCGTGCGAGGGCCAGCGGCGGCGGCAGCCAGGTGGCCCCTTCAAACCGCTGCCCCACCCCCTCCTCGACATCGGCGCAGAGCAGCAGGGGGGTGCTCGCCCAGCTCTGCAGCTGGCGGGTGCGCAGGCTCAGTTCGGCTGCGCTGCCCCCCAGCAGGATCACGCCCCCCACCCCCAGCTCCAGCAGGTGCTGCAACTCGCGGTTGGGCAGCTCCCACTGCGGGTAGCGCCGCTGCGCGTCGAGCAGGTGGCCGCTGCCGCGCACCACCAGCAGCGAGGCGATCAGCGTGCGCAGTGAGCGATCGGCAGCAGACCTTGGCAGCGGCTCACCCATCGCGGCTTAGTCGCCCAGGGCAGCGCCGTCGCCGGCGGGATCGCCCTTGTGCTGGCGTTCGGCCTCCAGTTTGTTGAGCAGGCTCAGCACCGTGGTGCCCTGCTCGAGCCCGCGATCGAGCACGAACACCACCTCGGGCGTGCGGCGCATCTTGAGCCGCCGCCCCAGTTCGCCCTTGACGAAGGCGCTGGCCGAACGCAGCCCCGCCAGCGCCTGCTGCTGATCGTCTGAGCTGCCGTAAACGCTCACAAAGATCTTGCAGTGCTGCAGGTCGCCGGCCACCTCCACATGGGTGATGCTCACCATCCCGTGGCTGACGCGTTCGTCTTTGATGCCGCTGAGCAGCAGTTCACTCACCTCGCGGCGGATCAGGGCCGCCACCCTCTCCACCCGTCGCCCCTGTGCCATCGCTACACCACCGGCGCTGTGCTCACCATGGCATGCAGCACCAGCGACAGGCTGATCAGGCCGCTGATGCCGGCGCTGATCAGGGCCACAGCGGTCACGGGGTTGCGGGCCCGCACCGTGAGCGGCTCGAACACCGAATTGGCCACGCCGAGCCCGAAGGCGATCAGGTAGCGCGGGTAGCGCGTCACGTTGAGAAAGAAATCCTTCATCGCTACTGGATCGCCACGGGATCGCCACAGGAACGGCCTCGCTACTCTGCCGCCCACTGGTCCCCATTGGCATGCAGCTGCATCAGTTCCGTCAGTCCCCCTTCTGCCACAAGGTGCGGCTGGTGCTGGCCGCCAAGGGCCTCAGCTACGACGTGGTCGAGGTGACGCCTGGACTCGGCCAACTGGGCCTGTTCCGCCTCTCGGGCCAGCGCCAGGTGCCGGTGCTCGTCGATGGCGAGACGGTGGTGGCCGATTCCACCGCCATTGCCCTGCATCTCGAACAGCACCATCCCCAGCCCGCCCTGCTGCCGGCGGATCCCGAGCTCAGGGCCCGGGTGCTGCTGCTCGAAGACTGGGCCGACACCGCCCTGGCCTCGGGCGTGCGCACGGCCCTGATCCAGGCGGCGGCCAGCGATGCCGAGCTGCGCGGCGCGCTGCTGCCCGAGGCCACCCCGGGGCCGCTCAAGCAGCTGGTGGCGGCGGTGCCAGCAGGCCTGGGGAGCCTGGCCGAAACCCTGGGCGAGTCTCTGCTCGGCCAGGGCGAGCGTCAGCAGTTGCAGCGCAATCTCGAGCAGCTGCAGGCGCTGCTGGCCGGGCGCAGCCATCTGGTGGGTGACGCCTTGTCGTTGGCCGATCTGGCGGTGGTGGCCCAGCTGTCGCTGCTGCGGCCCCAGGGCCTGGTGGTGCCGGGCCTCGGCGACAACCCGCTGCTGGAGCCGCTGTTCAGCTGGTGCGATCAGGTTCTGGCATCTCTGGCTGCAGCCTGAGCAGCCAGTGGGCGGTGCGCCGGGGCCTCGCCCTCAGCCCCTCGGCGGGGGAGGGGTAGGTGGCCTGCCACTGCTCGCCGCTGATGCTGCCATCGCTGTCGCGTTGGTAATGGCTGAGTGTCTCCACCTGGCTCACCCGCGGCGTTCCGCCCGCGTCATGCACGATCTGCAGGGCCAGTTCATCGCTCCAGAGCTGATCCGCCGCGTTTTCGCTGCGGCGGGCCACCACGGTGGATTCCAGCAGGCGGTCTCCCTGCAGCCGTGCGAGCTGGCGGTTGGGGTTGGCCGGATCGTTGCTCACCCCCAGCAACGCCGGCCCGAGCAGGGCATGGCCCACGGCGGCAGCGTTGAAGGCGCGATCACCCACCACCGGCCCCTGGTCCGGGCCCGGCCCAAACCGCACCGGATAGGTCAGATCGCTTTCCGGTCCGTCGCTGTCGTGGCTGTTGACCTGCCACGACCCGGCAAACCAGCTGGGGTAAACCAGATCGCTAGTGCCAGCCTTCGGCAAGGGTGCGGGCAGCTGCCAGTCGGGCCAGCTGGCGGCGCGCCCCGGCAGCAGGGTCAGCAGCAGGGTCAACATGGCAGTCACAACGGTTGTGGCCATGTCGGATCCCCTGCTGCGTCAGCTCGATCATTACGTGGTGCTGGAGCCCGGCGCCGCTGAGCAGATCCTCACCGCCGACGAGACCCTGGCCTGGTTGAGCCGCAAGCTCGACACCCTCGCCCAGCCCCCCGATGATCTGCGCGATCTGCCCGGCGGTGAGCGGCGTGCCCAGAGGCTCTTGGAAACGGCCTGTGAACTGGAGCTGGAGCCAGGCCTGGCGATCCAGTGGTTTGCGGTGCGGTTGGAGCCTCCGGGCGGAGTCAGTTGAAGGAGCTCACGTTGTCCCCATCCGCGTTCAAAAGGCTGATCGGCTGCTGGGGAGCGGTGTCGCGGGTCTTGAGGATGCTGGGCAGCTGCTGGAGCACCAGCGCTGCCACCTGGGCCGGGTCTTCGCCCTGCTGGCGGATGCGCAGATCGGCCTGGGCATAGAGCGGCAGCCGTTGCTCGAGCAACGGCTGCAGAAGCGCGGGCCCCTCACTGCCGGCCAGCAACGGCCGCGGTGTCGGGTCGGCGCTCAGGCGCTGCAGCAGCAGCTCCTGGGGGGCATCCAGCCAGATCACCACTCCTTGGCGCATGTGGCCCCAGTTCTCGGGGCGCGTCACCACGCCTCCGCCCGTGG
>VGPQ01000168.1 GCA_016882555.1 Cyanobacteria bacterium M_surface_7_m2_040 | reverse complement strand
CAATCTCACGAATGCAAGTTTCGAAGCAAAACTTCTACTCTATGGAGAGTTAGTGATTGGCCATGACAACTGGTTGGCAAGCCCCGTATGCACGGGGCGAGACAGGTGCAGATTCGACTAGTTCTGAACCTCTGAGATGGTGAAAGGAGCCGGAGGAAAGCTCGTCGGCATCGGGTCTAGCTCACCGCTGGCAAGGGCTTTGGCGCGGACATACATCTGGCTTGCTGTGGCACCTTGCGCCTCCATAGATTGCGCCACGATGGCCCAATTGCGGATCTCGGTTGTCATTTGAAGAATTGAAAACTGATCATCCAAATTATTGCTGTCTAGCTGAAGTGCCCGCGAGAGGGAAAGCCGCACCTCCACCGAACCTAGGCGCTCGGTGCGTGGTTGCTAGTTCTGCCTCTGGCTCATCTCACCCGGACCTGACTGGCAAGTGGCCAGAAGCCGGACGCGTGCCAGAAGACTGCCGCAGATGTGAGCTCAACCTGGACCCATAACAGCGCACTTCACTAGCATCAGCAGCCCGACTGCATAGGCCGGTTTCTCCAGGCTGTCTGGCAGAACAAACATCTGCATCACCACCCACTGCCATTAGCTGCCCTGGGGCCGGTGATCCGCTCGACACATCGCCCACCAACTAGGCAGCTGGCGCGCTCTCATGCTGAGCGTGATCGCTGACCCGGGCACCCGTCTGTTGAGCAGAGAAGAGCTGCATCCAGGTTTCACCTGGCGGAGCGTGTCGGTGGTGCCGTGCTTGCCACCTGCTGCAAGCCGCCATGGGCGCAGGCCTGCAGGATCGCCTCTCTATCGAAGAAGGGTGATAGAGATCGCAGGGCACAGGCACGCTCGCAAGGTGACAGGTAGTGGGCCAAGGTCAAGCGTCAGCGCCCAGGTCTTCAATGGACTGCTCCAGCAGGTCGCGGCCGCTGTCGTACACGACGCGCGGCGCCGGCCGTTCGGCCTCGGCAGCAGCGATCAAGCGGGCGGCAGCAAGACGCCTCTTCAGTTTGGGATCGGCCTGGCGGGCCGCCTCGGCCCAGGCCTGTCGGCGCTGATTGCGGGCGGCAATGGCACGGTTGCACCAGTACTGCAGCGGCAGGCGGGCCAAGGGCAGGAGCAGCAGCAACAGGGCATAGCCGATAGCGAACCGCGCCAGCCAGGCCACCGGGGGCAGCCAGGCGGGGGCAGCCAGGCGGGGGCAGCCAGGCGCGGGTGATCGCCAGCAGCCATGGCGCAAGCACCAGCAAGGACCCGGCGGTGATGCCATAGGCGACCCGTTGCCCGGTTCCGGCCCGGCTGAGGCGAAAGGCCCGCTCGCGCAGGGGCTGAACCACCTCATCAACACCTGCAGCGTGGGCGGGAAGGGAGGGGAAGCCATAGATCAGGTCCCCGTCCTCACTCACCTCGGGGCGGCCATCGAAACGCAGCAGTACCGGCTGCATGGCGGCATCAGCGAGATCGTGGCGACGATCGGGATCGGAGGGGCAGTCGGGCAGATCGAGCAGCGGGGCCAGGTCCTCGGCGATCACCACGCCACATCGCTGCGACTCCAGGCGGGCATTGGGATCGCCATCGCCGAACAAAATCGAGAACACGGCGTTGAGAAAACCCTCGTGGGCCGGATCGGAGCCCTCGCCCGGCAGGTCCCAGAGCAGGCTCCACAGCTGCTGCGGCGTGGCGGACGAGGACCCCTCACGCGACAAGCCACGCAGGCCATAGATCAGCAGGGCCAGGATCGAGACGGGCACCTGGGCCAACCCCTGCAGCAACGCCGGGCCGGTATCGTCGGCATCACTGCTCGTGAACGACCGCACCACCAGCAGCACCGACAGGATCAGCACCACCAGGGTGGTCACCAGCACCAACACCAGCCCGAAGCTGAGCCGGATCAGGCGGGCGGCCAGGCGCAGGGCCGCCTGCAGCCGGGCCTCCAGACGCCGGCGGCCGCTGCGGGCCAGCAGCCGCATCCGCAGCGCGGGGGGGAAGACGAACAGTAATGTGCCGTCCTCGGCCACCTGCAGGCGACCGGACACCTCGGCCACCAGGGCCAGCAGAGCCGGCTCCACCTCCTGCAGGGACAGCCCGGTGCCGCCTGCAGCGTCGCCGACGCTGCAGCGGCGACCGCGGTTGCCGATCCAGTCGAGCAGGGAGGCCTCAACCGACATGCAGCCCATCCGCCGCCAGCTGCCGCAGGGCCAGCCGATCGGTCTTGTCCACCGGGGTGAGCGGCAGCTCGGGCAGCACACGGATCTCCTCCGGCGCCTTGTAGCCCACCCGGTCCCTGGCGAAGGCGATCAGCTCGGCTTCACTGGGGACGGGCTGGTCGGGCCGCAGGCTGACGTAGGCCCGCACATTCTCGCCGTGCACCGGGTCCTGGATGCCGATCACCCCCGCCAGATCCACGGCCGGGTGTTCCAAAAGCGCCTCCTCCACCTCCTGGGGGCAGATGTTGGAGCTGTCGTGGACGAAGATCTGCTTGCGGCGGCCGCAGAACCAGAAGTAGCCGTCGGCATCGACCCGCATCTCGTCGGCGCTGTCCAGCCAGCCCTGCCGGATGGTGTCGGCAGTGACCTGGGGGTTGTCCCAGTAGCCCACCATGCAGGAGGGCGCCTGGATCCAGAGGCGGCTCTGCTCGCCCGGGGCCACCTCGGTGCCGTCCTCGTGGTGCAGGCTGGCACTGAAGCCCGGGCAGAGCCGGCCCACCGAGCCGATCCGGTTGGGTCCCGACGGGGGCGCCAGGGTGGTGTAGCCGATCTCGGTCATGCCAAAGCATTCGTCGATGCCGAAGCCGGCGGCCCGGCGGAACTCCTCCTGCAGCTGGTGGGGCACCTTGTCGCCGCCGCTGATGCAGAGGCGCACCGAGCCCAGATCCGTGGGCTGGAGCCGTGCATCGCGCAGCAGCTCGAACAGAGCGGCGGGCAGCATCTGCATGACCGCCGGCCGATGGCGCCGCAGCAGGGTTTCCACGGTGACTCCATCGATGCGGCTGGCGATCGCTGCAGAGGCGCCGGCGGCCAGGGCCGCCAGGACGAGGGCGCAGGAGGCGATGTGGGCCAGGGAGCTGCCGGCCAGCACCTCCTCACCCGCCTTGAGTTCGATGGACTGGATCGCGGAGGTGAGAACGGCGGCGAAGCCGGCCCGGCTGTGGGTGACACCCTTCGGAGAGCCGGTGCTGCCGGAGGTGAAGTAGAGGAAGCAGGGCTCCTCGCCGGCCAGCTCGGGCCACGGCGGAGTGTCAGCGACGGCGGGCACTGCCGCCAGCAGGGGTTCGAAGCCTGTCGCATCGTCGATCCGGTGGCAGCCCAGAGGCAGCTGGGCCGCCACGGCGCTGGCTCGCACATCGGCCAGCCGTTCGCCGTCGAACACCAGGGCCGCGGCGCCGCTCACCGTCAGCGCATGGCCGATCTCCGGGGGGCACGTAGCGGTAGTTGAGCGGGGTGACCACCAGGCCGCTGCGCAGCCCCGCCAGGTAATGCACCACCAGCTGCACCCGATTGGGAATCAGGGAGGCGATCCGATCCCCATGCCGCAGCCCCAGCCCCCGGTAAGCCCGGGCCAGCCGCTCCACCTGGCAGTCGAGATCGGCCCAGCTGATGCTGCAGCTGAGATCCTGAAGGGCCGCCGCCGCCGGATCGGCCCCCAGGCCCTGCTCCAGCAAGCGGTCCAGGTCGATCGGTGGGGCCAGGGGCGGGCCGTGGTGGGGCATCGAAGTACGCCAGTCGATTCACCCTGACAGCGGTTGACCGCGGCATCACCGCCGCAGCCTGAGCCGGGTGGGCTGCAGCCACGGCACCCGCTGCTGTTGGGGCACCTGGGGCCTCGTAAGCAACAACTGGGGGCCGGAGGGGTGGTGTGTGCACGTGAACTGGCCGTCGCTGCAGCTGGTGCTGGTGCCACAGCGCCACAACATGATCAACAGCGGCAGCGGGCGGGGTAACCACGAGGTGTCCCTGGCGACTTGTTGCGACCCACTGGGCCAGCTGCTGATCCAGCTGATCGAGGAGCACGCCATTGCGGCGGTGCGCTTGCACCCCATGAAGCTGAGCGGCTTCGCTGCGATTGGCACCTGTGACAATGGCGCAGGCGTGAGGCGAGCCGGCATCGCGGAGAAGTGCCTCAATGGTCCGTACTCGCTGGCACTGATGGATCGGATGCAGCGCGAGCTGCCCGAGCTCTGGAGAGAAGACATCGGTTTGCCACCGGCTGAGGCGCCGTGAACAGCTACAACGCGGGAGACTCCACAGCGGCCCC